>NKIE01000466.1 GCA_002256055.1 Pseudomonas sp. PGPPP3
CGGAGAGGGTGCCGGCCACCACCAGATGCTCAAGCTGCGGTCCAGGTTGGGGCAGGGTGCAGGCTTCGTCATCGAGTAACTGACCGATCAACTGCTGTTGCATGGCCAGGCGCTCCTCCGCTTCCTTCTTCGCCAAGCGGCCGCTGAGGGTGAAGATGTTCACGGCCTGCAGATGCCCGCTGGCGGGCAGTAATGAGTAAGCATGGCGCAGGGCGTTGCATGAGCATAGTGAGGAGTCGAGGGCGACAATGCCTTGCTGGTACGGACTGTCATCTTCATTCACTGCTAGCAGCACAGGTACCGGGCTTTGCCGGGCTAGGCGGTCGAGGTTGGTGCCGGTGAACAGCTCAGGGCGACCTTTGTGGTGTGCGCCGAGTACCAGCAGGTCGACATCCCCCTCACCGAGTATCTGGTGAATCACCTCGCTGGCTTTGCCGGCTTCCAGACGTACTTCGGCATTGCCATGGCAGTAAGTTGCCAGGCGCTCGCCCAACACCTGTTCGGCGGCCACCCGCAAGCTGGCCACTGCGCTGCTGGACTGCTGGCCCTCGGCGACGTGCAGCAAGGTCAGTTTGGCTTGGTATTGCTTAGCCAGCTGGGCAGCGCGGCGCAAGGCGACATCCGCTTCATGGCTGAGGTCGTGAGCGATCAGGATATGAGTGAACAAAGCAAAACCCTCCATTAGGTTCTGTTGATGTAAGCGAGCGCGCCGCGTTGCTGCGTCAAAGCCCGCCAGGCTAGGCGCAGGACGCCGGCAATGGCCATTCCCTTGCCAAGTCCTGCAACAACGCATGGCGAGCTTTGACGCGCAACCCGAAGGGACGGTGCTGTTTTGCCGCAGGGCGGCGTTACTCGTCGCTCGTTTGGAATAACCAAACCACGCCCCTCGTGCCTTGCCCTGCGGCAAAACAGCCTCCGTCGCGGCATGCTCGCTTACGTCAACAGAACCTAGTCCATTGAGTGTGATTGAAGTGGCACGGACCGCTTTGATCTATGACAACTCGGCCATCTCAGTGTTTACGTAATTGATAGATTCCGCGACTGAGGGCCACGACTTCACCACTGCCGTCCGTCAGTTGCAGCTCCAACACATACTCGGCTTTGCCGTTGGCCTGTGCCTCGCTTTGCAGGCGCTCAATCTCCTCGGCGCCCAGGCGCGCCTCGACGACGATGTCGCCAGTGGCCGGGCGGCGAAAACGCAGGTTCATTTCCTTGACGATCGGGTAGAACTTGCTGGCATCGAAACTGGTGAGAAACAGCGCGCCGCCGGGGATTTCCGCCAGGGTAAACAGTGCACCGGCATACATGCTGCCGATATGGTTTTCGTTGCCGGCCAGCGGCATGCGCAAGCGCACGAAGCCGGGCTCCAGCACCTCGGCCTTGAGGTTCATGCGCTTGACGAAGGCGATTTTATCTTCGGTGAACTGTCGGGCGATTTCAGCGGGGAAAGCCATGACCTGCTCCTTGTTCTTATGGCTCTCCAGCCTAGTCGCTGGAGGCTCATGAGCAATGACCCCGGTGCTCGCCAGCACTGACGGAAATGCTCAAATACCCTGCTGACGCAGCCAGGCCTGTAGCTGTGGCAAGGCCATGGCGCCACTCTGGCGCGCCACTTCCTGGCCATTCTTGAACAGGATCAGGCTAGGGATTGAGCGGATGCCCACTTGCCCGGCCAGTTGCTGATTGGCCGCGCTGTCGAGCTTGGCCAGGCGGCAACGCCCCTGTAATTGCGCGGCGGCCTGAGTGAATATCGGCGCAAAGGCCTGACATGGGCCGCACCAACTGGCCCACACATCCACCAACAGCGGCAGGTCGCCCTTGATCTGGCTGGCGTAGTTGTTGGCGCTGAGGTCGAACGGCTGGCTGAGCAGCAGTGGGTTTTTACAGCGGCCACAGCGGGGCGTATCGCCCAAGCGTTCGCTGGGGATGCGGTTGAGGCCGTTGCAGTGGGGGCAGGGGAGTGTCAGCGGATTGTGCATGGATGACTCCAGTAGGGATCAGTCCTATCTGGAGTCATTGTCGCGGATATCAAGTCGGGCGCGTATTTAGCCTTTGGCGGCCTGCAGCGACTGTTCGAGGTCGGCGAGGATGTCGTCGATATGCTCGATACCGATCGACAGGCGAATCATGTCCTGGCTGACGCCGGCCTTGGCCAGTTCGCCGAGCTTGGGTTGCAGGTTGTCGCCATGCACGACGGCAATTTTCAGGTTCACGCCGGCCTTCTCGCAGGCTGCGGCCAGGGCGCTGGCGCAGGCTTGCGGGTTGACCCCGCCAGCGTTGCTGACTACGCGAATCTGCTTGGCTGCGAGGTCGCCCAGCAGGGGCGCGAGCACGTCAACGAAGTCCTTGGCATAGCCTTCGTCGGGCTTCTTCATCTTCGCGCCGGCCATGATCGACATGGTGATCTCGGCCAGGTAGTCGAATACCAGGTAATCGATTGGAGCACCGTGTACCAGTTGGGCGGCGGCGGTAGAGGTGTCGCCCCAGAAAGCGGAGGCGCAACCGATGCGTACGGTTTTGTTCATAGGAGGGGTTCCGCAACACATGGATAAGGTAAAGCGAACACTACCAAGCAAGCGCTTGGTTTGAAAGTCCCCGAAACAACTTTTTACCCAAGCGCTTGCTTGGCTGGCCCCTGGGGCATAAATTTCACTCTTAAGACAAACACTTGCAGACCATTCTTAAGTTTGATGGCTGTACCGGGGCACCCGGATTAGGGGAATTAATGAGCCTGGACGAACAAAAAGCCCGCGATGTGAT
>NKIE01000467.1 GCA_002256055.1 Pseudomonas sp. PGPPP3
CACCTCCACCGTCAAGACCCTGAAAGTAGAAGCGCCGGCTACCCGCAGCGCTGGTATCAAGGTCAAGTCCGTGGCTGAACTGGTCGAGAAACTGAAGAACGAGGCGAAGGTAATCTAAATGACTATCTTGGTTATTGCTGAACACACTAACGCTGCCCTGGCTGCTGCCACGCTGAACACAGTTGCCGCGGCGCAAGCCATCGGCGGTGACATTCACGTTCTGGTTGCTGGCGCTGCTTGTGGTGCTGCTGCTGAAGCAGCGGCCAAAGTCGCTGGCGTTGCCAAGGTTCTGGTTGCCGACAACGCGGCTTACGCTCATCAGCTGCCGGAAAACGTTGCGCCGCTGGTTGCCGAACTGGGTAAGGGTTACAGCCACATCCTGGCTGCCGCCACTTCCAACGGCAAAAACATCCTGCCGCGCGTTGCTGCGCAGTTGGACGTGGACCAGATTTCCGAAATCACTGCCGTAGTCAGCGCTGATACCTTCCAGCGTCCGATCTATGCCGGTAACGCCATCGCTACCGTGCAGTCTTCGGCTGCCGTGAAAGTGATCACTGTGCGTTCCACCGGTTTCGATCCGGTTGCCGCTGAAGGCGGTTCGGCTGCTGTTGAAGCGGTCAGCGGTGCTGCTGATGCTGGTAAGTCGGCTTTCGTTGGCGAAGAGCTGGCCAAGTCCGATCGTCCAGAGTTGACCGCTGCCAAGATCGTCGTTTCCGGCGGCCGCGGCATGCAGAACGGCGACAACTTCCAGCTGCTGTACAAAGTGGCCGACAAGTTGGGTGCTGCTGTGGGTGCTTCGCGCGCTGCAGTGGACGCTGGTTTCGTTCCGAACGATATGCAGGTTGGTCAAACCGGCAAGATCGTTGCTCCTCAGCTGTACATCGCCGTTGGTATTTCCGGCGCGATCCAGCACCTGGCCGGCATGAAAGACTCCAAAGTGATCGTTGCGATCAACAAGGATGAAGAAGCGCCGATCTTCCAGGTAGCCGACTACGGTCTGGTAGCTGATCTGTTCGAAGCAGTACCTGAGCTGGAGAAGCTGGTTTAAGCCAGTTGCCTCAGTCAATAAAAAACCCGCTCATTGAGCGGGTTTTTTATTGCGCGCTGTTCAGCTTTTAACGCTGTTGAGAAACGTCTGGTAGTGCTCGGCAGCTTCTTCCGGGCGCTCAATCATCGGTATATGCCCGCACGCTTGCATGATTACAACGCTGGGCTGCTTGAGCAGGGGCTGCATCACCTTGATGCTTGATACATCCAGAATCTGATCTTGATCTCCCCAGAGCAGCAGGGTCGGCACCTGAATCTTCGCCAGTTCTGGCTCTAGGGGGATGTAGCGTTCGCGTAGCTGGTTAAAAATTTTCTGGTTGAAGTCGTGACTGGCCATCGCGCGCTGAGCCAGGTGCTGCTTGAGCGACTCCGGTAGCGGTGGTTTTTCTACAAAGAGAAGGTCCAGCATGCTGCTGAAGTCGTCAGCGTTACGAACCAGTAGCGGGTTGGCGTCACCCCGGTCCAGACGTTTGAACAGTTCACTGGCTTGCGGTGCGTTGATGCCAGCATTGTTGAACAGGGCGACCGACAGAACCTCTTCGGGGTGGCGTGCGGCATACAGCGCGGCGATATGGCCGCCCATGGAATTGCCAATCAGGTGCAGTTTGCGAATGCCGAGTGCCTTGACGAAGGCATTCAAGCGTTCAACCTGAGTGCCCACGTCATAACCGGCCTCGGGTTTACTGCTGTCGCCAAAACCCGGCAGATCGAGGGCGATCACGTGGTAATGGGCTGTCAGCGGGCGGGAAAAACGCGGCCAATTATCCTTGTCGGCACCAAAGCCGTGAATCATCAGGATGGTTTCTGCGCCTTGCGGACCACCCTCGTAATAATGAATATTGAAATCACCCACCTGTACCTGGCGCGAATCGAGGCCGGCCAATTGCCGCTCGGTAAATTGCACGCTAGCGAGCAGCGTCGCAGGGGAGAGGTACAGGGTGGCTGCTCCGGCGGCCACAATCAGGGCAAGACAAATCAGTAGTTTTCTCATGGCGAGGCCTTATCACGAATGGTTATTGAGAAGCCGTTTAAGCTAGCATGAAGCCTGCTTTAAAGGCGCGAGTGGCGAGCGCGGCCAATCAAACGTTCTGTCGGGATGCTGTGCATGAGTAAGGGTCGGTTTATCTGTGCTGTGTTGTTGAGCAGTGTGTTTTGTTTGCCGGCGGGAGCGCTGGCAGCAGGCAAATGCGAACGTCTGGTGGCCACTGGTAACCCGCAGTCACCGCCGTATTTATGGCGTGACCCGCAGCATCCCGAACTCCTGCAAGGTGCCAGCGCCGACCTGCTACAGCATCTGGGGCGTGAGTTGGGCGTTGAGATTGCCGTGCTCGACAGTGGCTCCTGGACGTCCGCTCAAGATGAAGTGCGCAATGGGCGCATGGACTTGCTGCTGGACACGCCGCTGACGTTGCCTCAGCTTGAGCAACTGGATTACGTGCATCCACCCGCGTGGTCGATCGATACGGTGGTCTGGGTGCGTCGTGATCACGCGCTGGTATACAACGATTGGAATAGCCTGCGCGGTTATAAAGGCGCGGACATTCGCCATGGCGCGAGTACTGCGGAGTTTGTGGCCTTCGCCAAAGGCAATCTCACGATTGAAACACTGCCGAGCTTGTCCAAGGCTCTACAGGCATTAGCCTCAGGGCAGCATGATTATGTGCTGGCGCCGCGTGAGGCCGGTCAACTGGCCAGAT
>NKIE01000468.1 GCA_002256055.1 Pseudomonas sp. PGPPP3
CGATCACCGACACATCCACTTCGGCTGCGGAGGAACGTGCGCGCTTTCTGCCACAGTTCGTTCGCTCGCAAACCGGCTTGGGCGCCAGCGGTGCAGTAGCGCACTGATCGCATCAACTCCGTGTAATTTTAGGCGGCCTTCGGGTCGCCTTTTTTGTGTCCGCTGGCCGCCGCTCTGATTTGTGCCGCATGTTGAGCAGATTCCCGCAGGGGCTGTCGGCTTGGTCGGTGCTGTAATCTGGTGCACACTTGTTTACCGCTGGGGTCATAAGGAATGGCAATGAAAAGCCTGCTGGAGCAACAAGCCCAACTGCTGGACTCGCTGGATCGGGGCGCCCAGGCGCAGCGACTGAACCAGATATCATCTGTGCTAAGCGTGGTGTTGGTAGTTATTGGCGTGCAGACAGTGTTGGTAAACAGCTGGTCGAATGCCTTGCTGGTAGTGCTGGCCATGCTGGTGGTGATGGCCGGTGCCCGGTTGAATGCACGTGGCGCCACCGATGCGGCGGTGGTGTTGGTGTTGAGCACCATGACTGCCCTTGTCAGCACTTCGTTGTGGATCAGTCAGGGGCTGTATAGCGGCGCGTTGTTGGGCTATCCGGTGATCCTGATCGTTGCCGGCATGGTTTCGCGCGTGAGGTTCTTTGTGGCCTTGCTGTTGTTTATGCTGGCCTTTGTCGTCCTGCTTACATGTGCGGCGCTGTTTGGTTGGCAGACCTTTGCTCCGTTACCGATGGGGCTTGGGCGAATGGTTAATGTCAGCAGTATCCTGCTGGTGTGTGCGTGCGCCGTATGGATTTTGGCTAATGACCTGCGTCAAACCATGCAGCGCCTGCAATTGGAGATTTTACGGGTTAAGGCCTCCGAGGCCAGCTTCACTCACCTGGCACGGCATGACGCGCTGACCAATCTGCCCAATCGATTGCAGGCCGTTGATCACATGGAGCAGGCCATCGGCTGGGCGCGCCAGTATCAGCGGCGTGCCGCGCTGTTGTTTCTCGATCTGGACAACTTCAAGACCATCAACGATTCACTTGGGCATGCTGCCGGCGATCAGTTGCTCAAGGATGTCGCGGAGCGTTTGCGCGGCGCTGTGGGGGAGAGGGATACGGTTAGTCGCCAGGGCGGTGATGAGTTTCTTATCGTGCTTGCCGATGTGCCTGATTTAGACGCCATTTCTGTGGTGGCCAATCATGTGCTGAACGCAATGGTTCAGCCGTTTAATCTCAAAGGCATGCAGATCGTGAGTTCGGTCTCCATCGGTGTAGCCCTTTATCCCGACGATGGTGCCGACTTTTCCGTGTTGCTCAAACATGCCGATCAGGCCATGTACCAGGCCAAGGCGGCGGGTCGAAATGTCTGCCGCTTTTTCGATGCGCGCATGAATGCCGATACCCTTGAGCGGCTGAGCCTTGAGTCGGGGCTGCGAGAGGCGCTGATCCAGCAGCAGTTCGTGCTGCATTACCAACCTATTGTCGATATCCACAGCGGTCGATTACTGGCTGCGGAGGCCTTGATCCGCTGGCAGCATCCGCAGCGCGGCATGCTTGGGCCGGACACGTTCATTCCGGTGGCCGAGAGCTCTGGCTTGATCGTCGAGATTGGCGAGTGGGTGTTGAACGAAGCCTGTCGGCAAATGATGGCCTGGCGCGCGGCCGGTCTGCCGGCGTTTGTCGTTTCAGTCAATCTGTCCTCGGTACAGTTTCGGCGCGGTAATCTGGAGGCTTTAGTGGCGTCAGCCCTGCAGCGTTTCGGGCTGCCTGGGGACTGCCTTGAGCTGGAGTTGACTGAGTCGTTGCTGTTGCAGGATTCCGAAGGCTTTATTGCCACCCTTTATCAACTTAAAGCCTTGGGCGTGAGGCTCTCGATTGACGACTTTGGCACGGGTTATTCAAACCTGTCTTACCTGCAACGTTTTCGCGTGGATAAGCTGAAAATCGACAAATCCTTTGTGCGTAAGCTGCAAGGTAGCCCGCAAGATCAAGCCATCGTCAGCGCCATTATTCAGATGGCCAAGAGTCTGCATCTGCTGACCACCGCCGAAGGTATTGAGGATGACTCGACGCGTCGTTTGCTGGCGCAGTTGGGCTGCGACCAGGGGCAGGGCTACTGGTTTGCCCGGCCCCTGCAAGCCAGTGACTTTGCCGTTTTTGCTTTGCAAGGTTGGCGGGTTGAGGCATTAGCAACGGAGTAATCGCGGCCCCGTGGGGTGCGGTATTCAGGCGCTTTATAGCGTGTTGGTGGTCGTGCGGCCTTGGTTACACTGCAGGCCTATTCCCCGCACAAGAAGGCTCTGACGATGCAAAAGCGCATGATGATTACCGGTGCAGGTTCTGGTCTGGGCCGTGAGATAGCGCTGCGTTGGGCTCGTGAGGGCTGGCAGTTGGCCCTCTCGGACGTCAACGATGCCGGCTTGGCAGAAACCTTGAAGCTGGTCCGCGAGGCTGGCGGTGATGGTTTCACTCAGCGCTGCGATGTGCGCGACTACAGTCAGCTGACGGCCCTGGCTCAGGCCTGCGAAGAGAAGCTCGGTGGCATCGATGTGATCGTCAACAATGCCGGTGTAGCCTCGGGTGGCTTCTTCGAAGAGCTGTCGCTGGAGGACTGGGACTGGCAGATCGCGATCAACCTGATGGGCGTGGTCAAGGGCTGCAAGGCCTTCCTGCCGCTGCTGCTGCGCAGCCAGGGCAAGATCGTCAACATCGCCTCCATG
>NKIE01000469.1 GCA_002256055.1 Pseudomonas sp. PGPPP3
CTCGGGCTTCGGTCACGCCATGGGCATGCTGGCGGACAAAACCTGCGGCATTGGCCACGGCCATGCCCAGGCCGACGCGGCGGATCACAGGCAAGTCAGGCAGGTCGTCACCCAGGTAGGCCACTTGAGCGTAGTCGAGCCCGAGTTCGCCTAGCAGCTCATCGAGCACCACCAGTTTATCTTCGCGGCCTTGATACAGGTGCTGGATGCCCAGGTTGTTGGCGCGCTTTTCTACTACTGGCGTGCTGCGGCCGCTGATGATGGCGGTGCGCACTCCGGAGTTGATCAGCATCTTGATGCCTTGGCCGTCGAGGGTGTTGAAGGTCTTGAACTCGCTGCCGTCGGTCAGAAAGTACAGGCGACCGTCGGTAAGAACGCCGTCGACGTCAAAGATCGCCAGCTTGATCGCTTTGGCGCGTTGCTGCAGGTCCTGGTTCATTTACATCACTCCGGCGCGTAGCAGGTCGTGCATGTTCAGGGCGCCCACCGGGCGGTCCTGGTCGTCGACCACAACCAGCGAGTTGATCTTGTGGTCTTCCATGATTTTCAGCGCTTCGGCGGCGAGCATGTCCGGTCGCGCGGTTTTGCCGTGGATGGTCATGACCTCATCAATGCTTGCCTTGAGTACGTCGACGCCGCGATCCAGGGTGCGACGCAGATCGCCATCAGTAAACACGCCGGCCAGATTGCCGTCGGCCTGCAGAACCACGGTCATGCCCAGGCCTTTCTGGGTCATTTCCAGCAGTGCATCGCGCAGCGAGGTGCCGCACAGCACCTGTGGCAGGCTGTCACCGCTGTGCATCACATGCTCGACTTTCAGCAGCAGGCGACGGCCCAGGGCGCCACCCGGATGGGAAAATGCGAAGTCTTCGGCGGTAAAGCCGCGGGCTTCCAGTAGGGCGATGGCCAGGGCGTCGCCGAGGACCAGTGATGCGGTCGTCGAGGACGTGGGTGCTAGGTTTAGTGGGCAGGCTTCCTGGCTGATGCGTGCATCCAGGTTGACCTCGGCGGCTTTGGCCAGCGGTGACTCCGGGTTGCCGGTCATGCTGATCAAGGTGATGCCCAGGCGCTTGATCAGTGGCAATAAGGTGACGATCTCGGCCGTGGAGCCTGAGTTGGACAGGGCGAGGACGACGTCGTCGCGGGTAATCATGCCCATATCGCCATGGCTGGCTTCGGCTGGGTGCACAAAGAACGCCGTAGTGCCGGTGCTGGCCAGGGTGGCGGCGATCTTGTTGCCGATATGCCCTGACTTGCCCATGCCGACCACCACGACCCGGCCTTTGCTCGTCAGGATCAGCTCGCAAGCACGGACGAAATTCGCGTCGATGCGCGGTAGCAAACCTTCTACGGCTTCGATTTCGAGGCGAATGGTGCGTTGGGCTGACTGGATCAGGTCGCTGGACTGGCTCATGGGTTAAGACTGACTGGCCGTTTAAAAGCCGGCGATTATAGCGGTAAAGGCTTGGGCGCTCACCTTTCAATTACGCTTTGCCTGTCTATAGGCTGAATGAGCGGCTTTTCGATATTGGGCGCACCAGGCGGCGATGCTATAGTGCGCGGCTTGTTTGTTGAGGCAGGCTGGCCCTTTCGGTGGGTGAGTGCCCTGTGTGGCAGGCACGTCGTCAGTAATGACGGCAGCATAAGGAGTCCAGATGAGTGCCGAGAATGCCAATGCGGTCGAACTGAAGGGTGTGACCTTTCAGCGTGGCGCACGCAAGATTTTCAATAACGTCGATATCTTCATTCCGCGCGGCAAGGTTACCGGCATCATGGGGCCTTCCGGGTGCGGTAAGACAACCCTGTTGCGCCTGATTGCCGCCCAGCTCAAGCCGTCCCAGGGCGAAGTGTGGGTTGACGGTAAGAACCTGCCGACCCTGTCGCGGGCCGAATTGTTCGACATGCGCAAGCAGATGGGTGTGCTGTTCCAGAGTGGCGCCCTGTTCACCGATCTGGATGTGTTCGAGAACGTGGCGTTTCCTCTGCGCGTGCATACCAAGCTGCCGGAGGAGATGATCCGCGACATCGTGCTGATGAAGTTGCAGGCCGTAGGCTTGCGTGGCGCCATCGAGCTGATGCCGGATGAGCTCTCAGGCGGCATGAAGCGCCGTGTGGCGCTGGCGCGGGCGATTGCCTTGGATCCGCAGATTCTGATGTACGACGAGCCGTTTGTCGGTCAGGACCCGATTGCGATGGGCGTGCTGGTACGGCTGATACGGCTGCTCAACGATGCGTTGGGGATCACCAGTATCGTGGTCTCCCATGACCTGGCGGAAACCGCCAGCATCGCCGATTACCTGTATGTGGTAGGTGATGGCCAGGTGCTCGGTCAGGGCACGCCGGACGAGCTGATGAACTCGGATAACCCGCGCATTCGTCAGTTTATGCAAGGCACGCCGGATGGCCCGGTGCCGTTTCATTATCCGGCACCCAATTACCGTGACGATCTTTTGAGGGGGCGCTGATGCGCAGTTTGCCAACACTTGAGCGGATTCGTCTGTTTGGGCGCGCCGGCATCGAGGTGGTTGAGGCTCTAGGCCGTTCCACGCTGTTTTTGCTGCATGCGTTGCTGGGGCGTAATGGTCTGGGCAGTGGCTTTCAATTGCTGGTCAAGCAGTTGTACTCGGTAGGCGTGTTGTCGCTGCCGATCATCATCGTGTCCGGGGTGTTTATCGGCATGGTGCTGGCGCTGCAGGGCTACA
>NKIE01000470.1 GCA_002256055.1 Pseudomonas sp. PGPPP3
CGGTGGCGATTACCTGGCTGCCGCACGGCATGGTCTTGGCGGCCAGTTCCGGCACCAGGTTGCCCAGGTAGGCGTTACCGGCGACGACGATGAACTTGGCTTTGACGCGACCTTTCGGCGTGTGCACAACGGGGTTGGCGCCGCGCTCGATGCGGGTGGCTGGCGACTGTTCGTAGATCACACCGCCCAGGGATTCCACGGCTGCAGCTTCGCCGAGGGCGAGGTTCAGCGGGTGGATGTGGCCGCCGCTCATGTCGAGCATACCGCCGATGTAGTTCTCGGTACCGACCACTTCACGGATGCGCTTGCTGTCCATCAGCTCGAGCTGAGTGTGGCCGTAACGTTCCCATAGTTTCTTCTGGGCTTCGAGATGGCCGATCTGCTTTTGGGTGAAGGCGGCGAACACACCGCCGTCTTTCAGGTCGCAGTTGATGTTGTACTTGGCGATACGCTCACGAATGATGCGGCCGCCTTCGAAGGCCATCTGACCCATCAGTTGGGCCGGCTTAGGGCCGACCGTGCGCTCGATGACATCGATGTCGCGGCTATAGCTGTTGACGATCTGCCCGCCGTTACGGCCTGAGGCACCAAAACCGACTTTGGCGGCTTCGACGATGGCAACCTTGAAGCCGTTCTCTAGTAGGGAGATGGCGGTAGAGAGGCCGGTGTAGCCGGCACCGATGATGCAAACATCAACTTCGACATCACCTTGCAGTTCCGGGCGCGCTGGAACTGGGTTGGCCGACGCGGCGTAATAGGATTCTGGATAAGGAGTGTGTGTCATATATACAACCTATGTTTGTTATTTTTTACGAATGTTGAGATGCTACCCGAGTAAACAAATGCCGGCTAGCCCCCTGTGCAAAATATAAAACGCGCTGTTGAACAGTAAAAATGATGCTGATTCATGGGCTTAGCGATAAATGTGTTGACACGTATGTGCTTCTCCGTAGAATGCGCGTCCATTGCAGACGCGTAGCTCAGTTGGTTAGAGCACCACCTTGACATGGTGGGGGTCGCTGGTTCGAGTCCAGTCGCGTCTACCAAGTTTCTTAAAAAGGGTCGCTGATGCGGCCCTTTTTTATTGGTCGCTTGTCAGTATGGCGGCTTTCTGAAAGCATTCCCGTTTTAAACCTCCAGTGACCCTGGTTCGGTAAAGGTAGCCTATGGGCTCCCGCCATTGTTAGGTGGGGTCGCCGCCGAATCGGATACTGGCTCATCCCAACCCATGTGACCTTTGGTAGGGGTCACCACTAGGAGAGGAGGCGCCATGCCCACCATTACTCTTCCCGACGGCAGTCAGCGTTCATTCGACCATCCGGTATCCGTACTTGAGGTGGCGCAATCCATCGGTGCAGGTCTGGCCAAGGCTACGGTGGCCGGCAAGGTCAACGGCAAACTGGTCGATGCTTGTGATCTGATCGAGGCTGATGCCACGCTGCAAATCATCACGCCCAAGGATCAGGAAGGCCTGGAGATCATTCGTCACTCCTGTGCGCATCTGATCGGCCATGCCGTGAAGCAGTTGTTCCCTACGGCCAAAATGGTCATCGGGCCGGTCATTGAAGAAGGCTTCTATTACGATATCGCCTCCGAGCGTCCCTTCACCATGGAAGACGTGGCGGCGATCGAGCAGCGCATGCAGCAGCTGATCGACACTGAGTACGATGTGATCAAGAAGGTCACTCCGCGCGCTCAGGTGATTGAGGTGTTCCAGGCTCGTGGTGAGGACTACAAGCTACGTCTGGTTGAAGACATGCCGGATGAGCAGGCCATGGGTCTTTACCACCACGAAGAATACGTCGACATGTGCCGCGGCCCGCACGTGCCGAATACCCGCTTCCTCAAAGCATTCAAGCTGACCAAGTTGTCTGGCGCCTATTGGCGCGGCGATGCCAAGAACGAGCAGTTGCAGCGCGTCTATGGCACCGCTTGGGCTGATAAAAAGCAGCTGGCGGCTTATATCCAGCGTATTGAAGAGGCGGAAAAGCGCGACCATCGTAAGATCGGCAAGCGCTTGGACCTCTTCCATACCCAGGAAGAAGCGCCGGGCATGGTGTTTTGGCACCCTAATGGCTGGACCCTGTATCAGGTGCTTGAGCAGTACATGCGCCAGATCCAGCGCATGAACTGCCCATGCCACGTGCAGGTGTTCAATCAAGGCTTGAAGAGCTACCGCGAGCTGCCTATGCGTCTGGCTGAATTCGGTGCCTGTCACCGCAATGAGCCATCTGGTGCGCTGCACGGCATCATGCGCGTGCGCGGTTTTACCCAGGATGACGCGCATATCTTCTGTACTGAAGAGCAGATGCAGGCCGAGTCCGCGGCATTTATCAAGCTGACCCTGGATGTGTACGCTGACTTCGGTTTCAGCGATATCCAGCTCAAACTGTCGACTCGCCCTGAAAAGCGCGTCGGTTCCGACGAGTTGTGGGATCGCGCTGAGGCGGCTTTGGCTTCTGCGTTGGACAGCGCTGGCCTGGCGTATGACCTGCAGCCGGGCGAGGGCGCTTTCTATGGTCCGAAGATCGAGTTCTCGCTGAAGGATTGTCTGGGGCGCGTCTGGCAGTGCGGTACGTTGCAGCTCGATTTCAATTTGCCGGTGCGTTTGGGTGCTGAATTTGTCAGTGAGGACAACAGTCGCAAGCATCCTGTGATGCTCCATCGCGCAATTTTGGGGTCTTTTGAGCGCTTTATT
>NKIE01000471.1:0-2195 GCA_002256055.1 Pseudomonas sp. PGPPP3
GCCGTGTTGGTGGGTTTAACCCTGCGGCTGGGCAAGGCCCTCAACCAGGACACCTGGGTCCTCAACCACCACCCGGCTATCGATGGCCTGGCCGAGCGCTGGACCCAGTTGTATGAAAGTCGTGGTGAGCAGGCCGCACAGGCCTTTCTGGAACAACGCAAACGGCGCTTCCATGTCGATGTCCAGGTGCTCGACGACGAAGGCGCGCCACTGGTCAAAGGCACCTTTCCGCGCCGCGCAGCTGCCTACGAAGCGCGCCAGCACAACGAGCAACACCTACCCTGGCGGCGCCTGACCCACGAGTACCAGAGCCCCAGCGGCAGCAACTACCTGCTGATCTACCGCATCCCCCACCAGGAACTCGCTGCCTGGCACCGTGACAGCTTGCTCTGGCCCCTCAGCGCGCTGGTGATCAGCCTGCTGGTCATCAGCCTGTTCAGCTTGTTGTTGACCCTGTCGTTCACCCGCCCGCTGCAACGCCTGCGCAGCGCCGTGCACGATCTCGGTCAGACCAGTTACCAACAGAACAGCCTGGCGCAACTGGCCACCCGCCGCGACGAATTTGGCGTACTCGCCAACGATTTCAACCGCATGGGTGCGCGCCTGCAAAGCCTGATCAGCAGCCAGCGCCAGCTACTGCGAGACGTCTCTCACGAACTGCGTTCACCGCTGGCGCGCCTGCGCATCGCCCTGGCCCTGGCGGAGCGCGCTGATAACGCTGAACGCGAGCAGCTATGGCCGCGCCTGGATCTGGAGTGCGACCGCCTGGAAGCGCTGATCAGCGAAATTCTGGCCTTGGCGCGCATGGATGCCGACCCAGGCCCGGCCCAGCCGATTGATCTGCCAGGGCTGCTCGGCAAGCTGCAGGAGGACGCGCGCTTAAGTGATCCCGAGCAGCAGATTCACATCCAGCTGGAACCAGGCCTGCACAGCATGGGCTGGCCGTCGATGCTTGAGCGGGCACTGGACAACCTGCTGCGCAACGCCCTGCGTTTCAACCCGCCGGCGCAGCCGATTGAAATCAGCGCCCGCCGCCAAGGCCTGTGGCTGCACCTGTGCGTGCGTGACCACGGCCCCGGCGTCAGCGCCGAGCAACTACCAAAGCTGGGCGAAGCCTTCTATCGCGCCCCCGGCCAGGACAGCAGCGGTCACGGCCTGGGGCTGACCATCGCGCGCCGCGCCGCCGAGCGCCATGGTGGCAGGCTGGAACTGAGCAACGCCCGTGATGGCGGCTTTGTCGCCTGCCTGCATTTACCGCTGAGCGAAGCGCATTAAACCGCGGGCCAGGCGCTGACAAAGTCCTGTGGATCGAGCAGCACCGGCGTACGCAACTCGCCCGCCGGCGTTCCCAGGTAGATAAAGGCAATGACCTGCTCATCCGCGTCCAGCCCAAGCCCAGCCGCGACCGCACGGGAATGGGACAGCTCGCCGGTGCGCCAAACGGCCCCTATGCCCATGGCATGGGCTGCCAGCAACAGGCCATGGGCGGCGCAACCAGCGGCCAGAATTTGTTCCTGCTGCGGCACTTTGGCATGCGTTTGCAGGCGCGCGATCACCGCCACCAGTAAAGGCGCACGCATTGGCATGGCGCGGGCTTTGGCCAATGCTTCGGCCTTGGCGTCGGGTTGTTCGGCCAGCAGCGTGGTGGCGAACAATTCGCCCAGCGCGGTTAACCCGGCGCCTTCGATGGTGAGAAAACGCCAGGGCCGCAACTGACCGTGATCCGGAGCGCGCAAGGCGGCACGGAACAGCAACTCGCGCTGAGCAGCATCCGGCGCAGGCGCGATCAGACGCGGTACAGAAACACGATTAAGCAGAGCGTCAAGCGCCTCCATCGGCCACCTCCAGATCAAAGAGTTGGCATTCTAGCCGATCACGCCGCAGCGCTTGCGGGCAAATCCGACTGACCTCAGCAAAGCTCTGATTTACAGCGCCCACCGCGCGAGTAGAATGGCGCCCCCGTTCCCTGCGAGCCCAAGCCGACGTCATGGCCCTTTCGACCCTGCGCATCATCGGTTTCATTCTTGGCATCTTTCTCATCACCCTGGCTGTCAGCATGACGATCCCGATGCTGACCCTGGTGCTGTTCGAGCGCCAAGACGACCTTGACGCCTTCCTCTGGTCCAGCCTGATCTGCCTGGTTGCGGGCGTCTTGCTGATGTTGCCCGGCCGGCCCAAGGACGCCCATCTACGTC
>NKIE01000471.1:2205-2696 GCA_002256055.1 Pseudomonas sp. PGPPP3
ATGTATTTTCTGACCACCGCCAGCTGGGTCGTGGTGTGCTGCTTCGCCGCACTGCCGATGGTGATCATCCAGCACATCAGCTACACGGATTCGTTCTTCGAAACCATGTCCGGCATCACCACCACCGGCTCCACCGTGCTCACCGGCCTCGACCACGCCTCGCCGGGCCTGTTGATCTGGCGTTCGATGCTGCACTGGCTGGGCGGCATCGGCTTTATCGGCATGGCGGTGGCGATTCTGCCGCTGCTGCGCGTAGGTGGTATGCGCCTGTTCCAGACCGAATCCTCGGATTGGGGTGAGAAGGTTATGCCGCGCTCACACATGGCCGCCAAGTACATTCTCGGCATCTACAGCCTGCTGACTCTGCTGGGTTTTGGCGCTTTCTGGCTCGCCGGCATGACCCCGTTCGACGCGATCAATCACTCGATGTCGATGATTTCCACCGGCGGTTTCTCCACCTCCGACAACTCCATGGCCAACTGGCGTCAGCC
>NKIE01000472.1 GCA_002256055.1 Pseudomonas sp. PGPPP3
ATCCCAATCCGTTCACCCAGCGCATCCTCATTGATAAAGGCGAAAACGACGGCGTCTTTCTCGGTCAGCCGGTGCTCGATGCGCGCGGTCTGATGGGCCAGGTGGTGGAAGTCATGCCCTATTCGTCGCGGGTGTTGCTGCTTACCGATACCACCCACAGCATTCCAGTACAGGTCAATCGTAATGGCTTGCGCGCCATTGCTGGTGGTACCGGCAACCCGGAGCGTCTGGAGCTGCGCCATGTTGCCGATACGGCGGATGTCAAAGAAGGTGATCTGCTGGTCAGCTCTGGCCTGGGGCAGCGCTTCCCTGCGGGCTATCCGGTGGCCACGGTGACCGAGGTGATTCATGACTCCGGCCAGCCATTTGCCATCGTCCGGGCCATGCCGACTGCCGCCTTGAACCGCAGCCGCTATGTGCTGCTGGTGTTTACGGATGCACGCACTCCGGAGCAGCGCGCCACTGATGCGGCCAAGGCCCAGGAAGCAGCCGATCAGGCCGATGCGGCAACGCCATCCACGCCAGCTGAGCCGCCTAAACCTGCGGAGGTGCACTGATGGTGGGGCCACGTTCACGCAATCTGTGGGTCATCTGGGTCAGCTTTGCCCTGGCGTTGCTGCTGAGTGTTGCGCCGATGCCTGCCTTTATGGAAACGGGCCGCCCGCTGTGGCTGGCGCTGTTTCTGACGGCCTGGACCTTGGCGCTGCCGCACCGGGTGGGGATGACCACCGCCTGGGTGCTGGGGTTGGCGGCGGATGTGCTGTACGGCTCGTTGCTGGGGCAGAACGCGCTGATCCTGACCTTTATCACCTTCCTGGTTCTCAGCCTGCATCAGCGTCTACGCATGTTTCCCATGTGGCAGCAAAGTCTGGTGCTGCTGGTGGTGTTTGGCCTGGCGCAGTTGGTGCAGCTTTGGCTCAACGCTCTAACCGGCAACCGGCCGCCGACCTTGCTATTTATTCTGCCGGCATTGGTCAGTGCGCTCTTGTGGCCTTGGGTCTACGGTGCCCTACGGCTCATCCGCCAACGCTTGAGTGTCAACTAAGCAGCGAGCGCCGCGTCTGAACAGGGAGAGGTTCATATGACCATGCTTTATCTGGCCTCGGGTTCACCGCGGCGGCGCGAGTTGCTTGAGCAGATCGGCGTGCCGTTCACTACCTTGCCCACCGTTATCGATGAAACGCCGTTACCCAATGAGCCGGCCGCTGCCTATGTTCGGCGTCTGGCCTGTGCCAAGGCGCAGGTCGGGTTGGCCTCGCTCGCTGCGCCTGGCGCTGCAGTGGTGCTGGGCGCCGACACCAGCGTGGTGCTGCACGGGCGGATTCTCGGTAAGCCGCAGGGTCGCACTGATGCTTTGGCCATGCTGGCCGCCTTATCTGGGCAAGCCCATGAGGTGTTGACCGCTGTGGCTCTGGCTAACAGTCAGCGCTGCGAGGTGCGCGTGGTCAGCAGTCAGGTCAGCTTTCGCCCCTTGAGTACGGCCGAGATCGAGGCTTACTGGGCCAGTGGCGAGCCGCAGGACAAAGCCGGCAGTTATGCCATCCAGGGCCTTGGCGCGGTGTTTGTGCGTGATCTGCACGGCAGTTTTTCCGCCGTGGTCGGCCTGCCATTGTGCGAAACTGCGGCATTGCTCGCCGATTTCGGCATCCCCTGTTGGCAGCGCCCAAGCGAGACCGTCCAATGAGCGAAGAGATTCTGATCAACATCACCCCCATGGAGTCGCGGGTGGCGGTGGTGGAAAACGGCGTACTGCAAGAAGTGCATGTCGAGCGCACGCAAAAGCGTGGCATCGTCGGCAATATCTACAAAGGCAAAGTCGTGCGGGTATTGCCGGGTATGCAGGCGGCGTTTGTCGATATTGGCCTGGAGCGTGCGGCCTTTATCCACGCGGGCGAAATCTCCAGTCGTGAAGGCGCCTCAAGCGACAACCTCAGTGCCTTGGTCCACGAAGGCCCGATAGGCACCAAGGGCGCGCGCCTGACTACTCAGTTGTCGATTCCCTCGCGCTATCTGGTGTACATGCCGCGTACCAGTCATGTCGGCATCTCCCTGAAGATCGAAGAAGAGGCCGAACGCGAGCGCCTGAAGCGCGTGGTCGCCGAATGTGTCGCGTCAGAAGGCATCGTCGAAGTCGGTGGTTTTATCCTGCGCACGGCTGCCGAGGGCGCCGGTGCCGATGAAATCCTCATGGATATTCGCTACGTGCGGCGCCTTTGGGAACAGATCCGCGGGCAGATGCAGACCGCATCGACCCCCACCGTGATCTATGAGGACCTGAGCCTGGCCCTGCGCACCCTGCGCGACCTGGTCAGCCCGAAGATCGAGAAGATTCGTATCGACTCGCGGGAAACCTTCCAGAAGATCGTGCAGTTTGTTGAAGAGCTGATGCCGGAAATCGCCGACCGCCTGGAGCATTATCCCGGCGAGCGCCCGATCTTCGACCTGTATGGCGTCGAAGACGAAGTGCAGAAGGCTCTGGAGCGTAAGGTGCCGCTGAAATCCGGCGGTTACCTGATCGTCGATCCAGCCGAGGCCATGAGCACCATCGACGTCAACACTGGCGCCTTTGTCGGTCATCGCAATCTTGAAGAAACCATCTTCAAGACCAACCTCGAAGCCGCCATCACCATCGCCCGCCAGCTGCGCCTGCGCAACCTGGGCGGGATCATCATCATCGACTTCATCGACATG
>NKIE01000473.1 GCA_002256055.1 Pseudomonas sp. PGPPP3
ACGCTGACCTGGCGGTCGGCCATGGCCTCCAGCAGGGCCGATTGCACCTTGGCCGGCGCGCGGTTGATTTCATCAGCCAGCACCAGGTTGTGGAAGATCGGTCCCTGCTGAAACACAAAGCTGCCGGTTTCTGGGCGATAGATTTCCGTGCCGGTGATATCAGCCGGTAACAAATCCGGTGTGAACTGAATGCGGTGGAATTCTGCCTCGATCCCTTCGGCCAGTTCCTTGATGGCCTTGGTCTTGGCCAAGCCCGGAGCACCCTCGACCAGCATGTGGCCGTCGGCCAGCAAGGCAATCAGCAGCCGTTCAATGAGTTTTTCCTGGCCGAGGATCTGGGTTGAAAGAAAATGTCGCAGCGCGACAAGCGCCTCACGGTGTTCCATCGGTAAGCTCTTCTGGCAAATGTGACTGGTTGGTCGAGGAATTCATCAGCTCTGCAAGGCGCCACTTTAAAGCAAGACGGGGCCCAGCACCTATTCACGCGAAGGTCTGACAACTTCAGCTGTGATTTGGTTCTTGAACTAACGTTGATCACAACCTCTGCGCTGTTGTTATGGCAGCGCTTCGGCCCTTGGGCCTACGAATAACAAGCAACGGAGTAGCACCATGGCGTTCTTCACCGCAGCCAGCAAAGCCGACTTCCAGCATCAACTGCAAGCCGCACTGGCACAGCACGTTAGTGAGCAGGCCCTGCCACAAGTAGGTCTGTTCGCTGAACAATTTTTCGGCATCATCGCCCTTGAGGAACTGACCCAGCGACGACTTTCCGATCTCGTCGGCTGCACGCTCTGCGCTTGGCGTTTGCTGGGGGACTTCCAGCTGGCAGTGCCGCAGATCCAGGTGTTCAACCCCGATTACGAAAAACACGGCTGGCAGTCCACCCACACCGCGGTGGCCGTGCTGCACCAGGATATTCCGTTCCTGGTGGACTCCATTCGCATGGAGTTGAACCGCCGTGGTTATAGCATTCACACCCTGCAGAACAATGTGTTCAGCGTGCGCCGCACGGACAGTGGCGAGTTGCAAGAAGTGCTGCCCAAGGCCACCCATGGCAAGGGTGTGCAGCAAGACGCACTGATCTATCTGGAGATCGACCGCTGCGCCAATGTCGGCGAGATGCGCACGCTGGAGAAAGCCTTGCTGGACGTGCTGGGCGAGGTGCGCTTGGCCGTGCTGGATTTCCCTGCCATGCAGGCCCGCGCCGAGCAGCTGCTGGCCTGGCTGGATAAAGCCAAGCTCAAGGTGGACGGCGCCGAGCTGGCAGAAATTAAAGCATTCATGAGCTGGTTGCTGGACAACCACTTCACCTTCCTCGGCTACGAAGAATTTACCGTGCTGACGGATGCCGACGGCGGCAGCCTGGTCTACGACGATGCCTCCTTGCTCGGCTTGTCCAAGTCCCTGCGCCGTGGCCTGGGCAAGGATGATCTGCATATCGAGCCCCAGGCAGTTGAATACCTGCGCGAGCCCCATCTGCTGTCGTTTGCCAAGGCGGCGCAAACCAGCCGTGTACATCGTCCGGCGTACCCGGATTTTGTCTCGATTCGTGAGCTCGACAGCAAAGGTAAAGTGGTCAAGGAATGTCGCTTTATGGGCCTCTACACCTCGGGTGTCTACGCCGAAAGCGTCAACCGTATTCCCTATATTCGTCGCAAGGTTGCTGAGATCGGTGTGCGTTCAGGCTTCGACCCCAAGGCTCATCTGGGCAAAGAGTTGGAGCAGGTGCTGGAAGTATTACCGCGTGACGACTTGTTCCAGACCCCTGTGGATGAGTTGCTCTGTACCGCCATTTCTATTGTGCAGATTCAGGAGCGCAACAAGCTGCGTCTGTTCCTGCGCAAAGACCCCTACGGGCGCTTCTGCTATTGCCTGGTGTATGTGCCGCGGGATGTCTACTCGACCGAAATTCGGGTGAAGATCCAGCAGATCCTCATGGAGCGTCTGCAGGCTAGTGATTGCGAATTCTGGACCTACTTCTCCGAGTCAGTGCTGGCGCGGGTGCAGCTGATTTTGCGGGTTGACCCGAAGAATCATCAGCAGATTGATGTCGCTCGCCTTGAGCGCGAAGTGATCCAGGCCTGCCGTTCCTGGAAGGACGACTACGCCAGCCTGATGGTTGAGACCTTTGGCGAGGCTCAGGGCACCAATGTGCTGAGCGAATTCCCCGATGCCTTCCCGGCCGGTTATCGCGAGCGCTTTGCTGCCCATTCGGCTGTGGTCGACATGCAGCACCTGCTCAGTCTGTCGCCCGAGCGCAAGCTGGTGATGAGCTTCTACCAGCCGCTGGCCTCGGCCGAGCAGCAACTGCATTGCAAGCTTTACCATGCTGACTCGCCGCTGGCGCTGTCGGACGTGTTGCCGATACTGGAGAACCTTGGCCTGCGGGTGCTGGGTGAATTCCCCTATCGCCTGCGCCACCAGAATGGCCGCGAGTTCTGGATTCACGACTTTGCCTTCACCTATGCCGAAGGTCTGGATGTGGATATCCAGGAACTCAATGACACCCTGCAAGATGCCTTCGTGCATATTGTCGAGGGGGCAGCGGAGAACGATGGCTTCAACCGTCTGGTACTGACCGCAGCCATGCCATGGCGTGAGGTGGCACTGCTGCGCGCCTATGCCCGCTACCTCAAGCAGATTCGTCTGGGCTTCGATCTGAGCTACATCGCCAGCACGCTGGT
>NKIE01000474.1 GCA_002256055.1 Pseudomonas sp. PGPPP3
CCGCCAGGCAGTGCCACTTCAGCCTCACCGAAGCGCGCAACCAGAGGGCCGAGCACGAGGATCGAGGCGCGCATGGTTTTCACCAGCTCGTAGGGTGCGATCAGGGTCTTGATGCTGCGCGGGTCGATTTCGACGCTGAGCTTCTCGTCGATCACCGGCTCAATGCCCATGCGACCGAACAGCTCGATCATGGTGGTGATGTCGTGCAGGTGCGGCAGATTGCACACGGTCACCGGGCCATCGGCCAGCAAGGTGGCAGCCAGAATCGGCAGGGCGGCGTTTTTCGCCCCGGAGATGCGGATTTCGCCATCAAGACGAATGCCGCCAGTAATAATCAATTTATCCATAGGAGTCTCATCGCCCGCAGGCTCAGGTGCGCTCCGCCCAAGCGGCGCGGCTGAAGAATTTCATGGTCACGGCGTGGATACTGCCATCGGCAATCCAGGCGTTCAGATGGGCATAAACCTGCTGCTGACGTTTGACTGGGCTCAGACTGGCCAGGGCGTCGCTGATCAGATTCAACTGGAAGCTACAGCCTTCCCCTTCTACCTCTACCTGGGTATCCGGCAGTTTTGCCTCCAGGAGGCTTTTCACTTCTACGGCCTGCATGCTCAACCTCTATCGGCGCCCTACGCGCGCGGGGTCGGCCATCATACAAAAAAGCCCCCGGCCTGCGAACCCCGTTACCAGGATCACTGACCGGAGGGCCGGACATTTCTTGCTTATGCCTGCAGCGGCAACACCTCGGCCAAGCCACAGACCTGGGCGATTTCGCGCATATCCGTTGGCAGTTTACACACCACCAAGGATTTACCTGCAGCCTGCGCATCGCGCATAAACGCCAACAGCAGGGACAAGCCGACGCTGCTGGATTTCTCCACGGCCGCGCAATTGAGGGTCAGCGCCGCGGCTTCATGCTTGGCGATCAGCTTGCCGCCCGCCTCGCGCAAGGCCGGGCCACTGCGATAATCCAGCACACCGGCAAGCAGCAACTCACCAGAAGGCGCGAGACTGATGCTGGCCGCACTCATGTGCCGCTGGCCTGTGCGGCTTCGCTCTGCTTAGCCTTGGCCACGACCTCGGCCCAGCCGTCGATGGTCTTATCCAGATTGTTGCCATTGCGCTGCATGGCATCGGCGAACTGATCACGGAACAGCTTGCCAATATTGATGCCATTGATAATGACGTTACGCAGCATCCACTGGCCATTGAGGCTGACCATGGTGTAAGACACCGGATAGATGGTGCCCTTACTGTCTTTGACTTCCATGCCAACGCTGGCGCGCTCAGCGTCTTCCATGCGGGCGGGCAACACGCGAATTTCCTGATTGTCATATTCCAACAAGGCGTTGCCGTAGAACTGCATCAGGCTGCGTTTGAAATTATCCTGAAAGCGCTGCAACTGTTCAGGCGAGGCGCCGCGCGAATATTTAACGGTCATGATGCTGCGGGAAATACCATCAGCATCCACCACCGGCCCAATGATGCGATTCAATGCATCATAGAAAGCGCCAGGATTAGCCTGATAGGTCTGCCGATTGGCTTTCAAGTCAGCCAAAAACTGCTGCGTTGTCTGCTCCACCACCTGCTGAGCCGACTGCCCGGCGCTAACCCCAAACGGCAACACGGCACACAGGACCAAAACACTGCGATACAACCACGAGCGCATAGCAAACACTCCCATTACTTGCTGTCCTTGTTCACGGTATTGAGCAAGAACTTGCCAATCAGATCTTCCAGCACCAGCGCCGACTGAGTGTCGCGAATGGTTCCCTCGTTTTTCAGCAGCGCCTCTTCACCACCCACACTGATGCCGATGTACTTCTCACCGAGCAGACCAGCAGTAAGAATCGACGCCGTGGAGTCGGTAGGCAGGTTATCCACGCGCTTCTGTACCTCCATGGTCACCCGGCCGGTGTAACTGTCGCGATCCAGATCAATCGCCGTGACCTTGCCGATGGTGACGCCGGCCATGGTGACCTTGGCGCGCACGGTCAGGCCAGCAATATTGTCGAAGTGCGCATACAGCTTGTAAGTGTCAGTACTGTCGGCCACCGACAAGCCGCTGACGCGCAGGGCCAGTAACAACAAAGCCAGCAATCCAGCCAGGAGAAACAGGCCAACACCGATTTCCAGGGTGCGGGTTTGCATCAGAAGTCTCCAAACATTAAGGCAGTCAAAATAAAATCCAGGCCCAACACCGCCAAGGAGGCGTAGACCACGGTTTTGGTTGTTGCACGACTGATGCCTTCCGAGGTCGGCTCGCAGTCGTAACCTTGAACCACAGCAATCCAGGTGATCACAAAGGCAAAGACAATGCTCTTAATCACGCCATTGAGCACGTCTTCATGGAAGTTCACGCTGTTCTGCATATTGCCCCAGAACGAGCCCTCATAAACCCCAAGCCAGTCCACCGCGACCATGGCGCCGCCCCAAATACCGACCACGCTGAAGATCAGCGCCAGTAATGGCATGGAGATAAAGCCGGCCCACAGGCGCGGGGCGATGATGTATTTAAGCGGGTCAACACCGATCATTTCCAGGCTGGACAGTTGCTCGGTGGATTTCATATTGCCGATTTCAGCCGTCAATGCCGAACCTGCACGCCCAGCAAACAGCAAGCCGGTGACCACCGGGCCCAGCTCACGCAGCAAGGTCAGGGCTACCATCTGCCCTACA
>NKIE01000475.1 GCA_002256055.1 Pseudomonas sp. PGPPP3
TCGTGATGATCGGTGAGATCGGCGGTTCGGCTGAAGAAGAAGCGGCAGCCTATATCAAGGCCCACGTGACCAAACCAGTGGTGTCCTACATTGCCGGTGTAACTGCCCCAGCGGGCAAGCGCATGGGCCACGCCGGTGCGATCATTTCTGGTGGTAAAGGCACGGCTGACGAGAAATTCGCTGCCCTGCAGGACGCGGGTGTAAAAACCGTGCGCTCCCTGGCTGACATCGGTACGGCCCTGGCCGAGCTGACTGGCTGGAAAGTGAAGTAAAAGTAGCGGTTAAAACAAAAAGGCCACCTTCGGGTGGCCTTTTTGCTTACTAGACTGATGCAATCACGATTCGCTGTTGGGCGGTCGATACGAGATAAGCGGCCTGCGATTTGCATTGCAACGCTGTCTATTTCCAGTCATCAGGAGTGCCTGCGCCATGCAATGGTTTGCCGATCTACGTATCGCTTACAAGATTGCCATCGTGCCGCTGGCGTTGGGGCTGCTGCTGGTCATGCTGGGCGTGGTGTCAACCTTGTCGTTGCGCAGCATAGCCAGCCGGGTTGACGTGGTGACCCAGGATCTGGGGCCGAGCATGGATCAACTGACCAAGGTCACTGATGCCATGGCACGCCTGCAGCTGAGCGTGCGCCACTTTGCTCGCAATGGCGACTCGGCAGCAGAGCAACAGTTTGCGGCCCTGGATCAGCGCATGAGCACCGCCCTCGAACACGCCGATGGACGCCTGCGAGACCCCGAACGTCAGCGTATGCTGGGAGAAATACGCCGCTTGCATGGCGACTATCGACGTCTGTTCCGCGAGCAACTGGTACCCCTCAGTCGGGAGCGCGAGCAACTGATGTCAGCTGGGCTGAATGTGCATGGCCCAGCGGTCGAGAAAATCCTTACCTCAGTATTGGAAAACGCCCAGCAGGATTTCAATCTGGATGCGGTGTTTTATGCCAGTGCCGGGATGCGCCATCTGTTGCTGGGTAGCCAGTACCTCTACCAGTTCTTGCAGGAGAATCAGCCTGAGCAGGCCGCAGCGTTTCAGCGTGAGCTGGAAAATGCGCAGAGCATGATGAGTGTGCTGCGTGATCGCACCAGCAGTGACAGCACCAAAACCAAGTTGCAGGCGGCCCTGGCAGCCCTGGAGTTGTATAAAACCGCGGCCGATAAGCTGGTGCAATTGGTGGCTGTGTACAACCAGGCAGTCCAGTCCATGGACAAGATTGACCCACAGATAGCGGACTTAGCCCAACAGTTGCAGGGCAGTATCATGACGGCCATGCAGGATGCCGCCGTGGCTGCCGAGAAAACGGTGGTTGAGGTCAATCAGCTGTTCTGGGGCGTGGTGCTAGCCGGGATCCTGTTTGGTGCGCTACTGGCCTACGGCATAGGCGCTGCGTTGGTGCGTTCATTGCACCGGATCAACCAGATGCTGCAGGACATGGCCGCGGGTGAGGGCGACCTGACCAAGCGTCTGCCCGTGCACGGGCGTGATGATCTCGGCCGCCTAGCACTGAGCTTCAATACCTTTGTCGAGAAAATTCGTGGCACTGTGGCGGATGTGGCACTGGCGTCGCATACGCTGGAGCGCGCGGCCGTCGCCTTGCAGGACAATGCGCAAACCGCAGGCGCCGATGTGAGTCGCCAGCGGCATGAGAACAGTCAGATTGCCGCGGCCATGACTCAAGTCGCGGCCAGCGCGCTGCAAATGGCCAGTAGTGCCGAGTTGGCCGAGCAGCTATCACATGACGCGCATCAGTCGGCAGCCAGTGGTTTGGCGCGAGTGAAGTCCAATCACGATGCGATGGATAGCCTGACCGAGAAGGTCGAAAAACTGGCGCAGGTGATCGATTCATTGCGCAAAGACAGTGGCCTGATTGGCTCAGTCCTGGAGGTTATTCGCTCGATTGCCGAGCAAACGAATTTGCTAGCCCTGAATGCGGCCATTGAGGCCGCACGGGCGGGTGACCAGGGCCGCGGCTTTGCCGTTGTGGCGGATGAGGTACGCTCCTTGGCACAGCGTACCCAGCAATCCACCGAAGAGATTCAGGGCATTATCCAGACATTGCAGCAACGCACTCAGTCGGCCATTGAGATGATGACCGATAGCCAAAGCGCCGTTGCCCATGCCAGTGCGAGTACCTTGCACACCAGTCAGTCGCTGCAGGAAATCACCGCTGCCGTGGATGCCATTGACCAGAATATCCGGCGCGTGGTGGTCGCTGCTGCCGAGCAGGCTCGAGTGGCTCACGTGGTCGAAGACGGCGTGGCACGGGCTAATGGCATTAGCGAAGATACCTTTGCCACGGTCGAGCGCACGCGTACGGCGGCAGCAAGTATTTTGCAGTTGGACGGGCGGTTAACCCGCTTGATTCAACAGTTCCAGACGTGATGCCCGAGATACCTCGCTGCGTAGAGTCCGGTGTCCGGGCTGTCAGGGCTATAATCGGCGCCGCGATTTGCCTGGAGGCTGCATGCTGATTCCCGATTTTTTGCCTGACTTGTTTGCCGTTGTCTGGTTTGTTCTGTGCTGGGTGGGTTACACCCGTTATTCCCACTGGAAGGGGCTGAGCACGCCGTGTTTGTCCAGTGTTCTGCACCTGTATCGTCAGGACTGGATGCGGCGTTTGCTGTTACGTGATAACCGCATTGCCGATGCCAGCGGGATCGGTAATCTG
>NKIE01000476.1 GCA_002256055.1 Pseudomonas sp. PGPPP3
TCGGACTGCATAACCGCGGCCAGGGCACATGGCGGTGCTGGTCGAAGCCTGTGCTTGTGGCAAAATCGCCTGACTCATCTCTAAGGTCGCCTCCATGCCCATCCTGACGCTGGATATTGCACTATCTGCAGAATCTTTGCGCGCGGTCTATCAGGGGCGGGCCAATCGAGTTCTGCTCAACAGTCGAGAGGGGCAGCGGGTCAATCTGCCGGCCCATCACCTGCGCCCTTTTCTGACTCACGCCGGCGTTTATGGCTGCTTTGCCTTGGAGTTTAACGGCCAGGGGCAGTTGTTGAGCCTGCGTCAGATCAACGGATAGCCACGGCGCCTCGCCTGGCAGGGGGTGGGGCGGCTATAATCGCCGGCTTACTTTCCGCGTCAATCACTGAGCCAAGCCTGCCCATGTATACCCTGGCCCGCGAGCTGTTGTTTTCCCTCTCTCCTGAAACCTCCCACGAACTGTCCATCGACCTGATCGGTGCCGGTGGCCGCCTCGGCCTCAATGGCTTGCTGTGCAAGGCGCCGGCCAGTCTGCCGGTGCGTGTCATGGGGCTGGATTTTCCCAATCCGGTGGGGTTGGCAGCAGGCCTGGACAAGAACGGTGATGCCATCGACGGCTTCGCGCAGTTGGGTTTTGGTTTTGTTGAGATCGGCACCGTGACCCCGCGGCCGCAGCCGGGTAACCCCAAGCCGCGCTTGTTCCGTCTGCCCGAGGCCGAGGCGATCATCAATCGCATGGGTTTCAATAACCATGGCGTCGATCACTTGCTGGCGCGGGTTAAGGCGGCCAAGTTCAAGGGCGTACTGGGCATCAATATCGGCAAGAACTTCGATACTCCGGTAGAGCGCGCCGTGGACGATTACCTGCTGTGCCTGGACAAGGTCTATGCCCATGCCAGCTACGTCACCGTCAACGTCAGCTCGCCGAATACGCCGGGCCTGCGCAGCCTGCAATTTGGTGACTCGCTCAAACAGTTGCTCGAAGCCTTGCGGCAGCGCCAGGAAGACCTGGCAATCGAGCACGGCAAGCGCGTGCCGCTGGCGATCAAGATTGCCCCGGACATGAGCGATGAAGAAACCGCGCAAGTGGCCGCCGCGCTGATCGAGTCCGGTATGGATGCGGTGATCGCCACCAACACCACGTTGGGCCGCGAGGGTGTCACTGGCTTGAACCACGGTGATGAGGCCGGCGGTTTGTCCGGTGCGCCAGTGCGCGACAAGAGTACTCATATCGTCAAAGTGCTGGCCAGTGAGCTGGGTGGGCGTTTGCCGATCATTGCCGTGGGTGGGATTACCGAAGGCAAACACGCCGCGGAGAAAATCGCCGCTGGTGCCAGCCTGGTGCAAATCTATTCGGGGTTTATCTACAAGGGGCCGGCGCTGATCCGCGAAGCGGTGGACGCGATTGCGGCACTGCCGCGCACCTGAACTGAAAAGGGCTCCCTGAGGAGCCCTTCGTGAGCTACGCCCGAACGGGGCGCGCTGGCGGAATGAAGTCGGTGGATGAATTAACCGACCGCGTGCAGTTCGTTGAGTCGATGGATGCCGGCGGTACCGGTCATGCCGGCCCAGTTGTCGCCGCGACCCTCTCGCCAGCCGTTAAGCCAGGCTTGGCGAACCAGTGGGGCTGTGAATGGACAGAGTTCTCGAGATTTGCCATGAACGCCGTATTGATAACCACGCAAAAAAGCTTTTTCCATTGGATCACGCTTAAGTCTTCTCATAGGGTGCTGCCCTCATTGGTTGACTGTAATGTCCCTTTGGCCCCTAGCCGGGGTCAGACAGAAATGCTTCTGTCGGTGTAGCCCGCTGCCGGCGTCGCGGGTTTACTGCCAGCCCCGTTGCGGAGCCAACTGGGTTGATTTCTAACCAATGCGTCATGGCCTGTGAATGACCGTTTTGTCATAAGCGGGTAATGTTTTTGTGATTGAGACCATAAGGTCTATGTGCGTCGGTCGTTGCGCAAGGGCGTGTCCCTTGCAGGGCGGGGCGTAGCCGCTCAGAAGGGTTAAACTGCCAGCATGCAGTTGGCTCTTCGCACGGGCGGATTTATTCCGATGAAGGGTCGTGTGACGACTTTTCCTCACTTTTTTGTTGGGCGTACGGCGTGCGTACGCGATTGAATTGCCTAAGGCACTGGAAACCCACATGTCGGATCGTTACGAACTTTTTCTCACTTGCCCCAAAGGGCTGGAAGGGCTGCTTGCAGAAGAGGCCACCGGGCTCGGGCTGGAGGAAATGCGCGAGCAAACCTCGGCGATCCGTGGGGTTGCCGATCTGCAGACGGCCTACCGCCTGTGCCTGTGGTCGCGTTTGGCCAACCGTGTGTTGCTGGTGCTGGCGCGCTTCCCGATGAAGGACGCCGAAGACCTGTATCACGGCGTGCTGAATGTCGATTGGCATGATCACCTGTTGCCAACCGGCAGCCTGGCGGTGGAGTTCAGCGGCCAGGGTTCTGGCATCGACAACACCCACTTCGGCGCGCTGAAGGTCAAGGATGCGATCGTCGACAAACTGCGCGCCGCCAATGGCGATCGTCCGTCGGTGGACAAACTCAACCCGGACATGCGTGTGCACCTGCGCCTGGACCGCGGCGAAGCCATATTGTCGCTGGACCTGTCCGGCCACAGCCTGCACCAGCGCGGCTATCGCCTGCAGCAGGGCGCCGCGCCGC
>NKIE01000477.1 GCA_002256055.1 Pseudomonas sp. PGPPP3
GGGCTGGCGGTTATCCTTGGCGCCATTTTTGCCTTCTGGAGTTGATTTATGTCGCGCCCTGTACCGCTGATTTTGTTGCTGGTTCTGTCGCTGTGGTTGGCGGCCTGTTACGGCGTGCGCTTTGGTTTTATGGAAGATGGCCAGTGGGTGGGCGCTTGTGCCGATGATGCCGGCCTTTGGCAGTGCCAAGTGCGTGCCACGCTGGGGCTGTTGATTCACTGGCGGGTGCTGGCTTGGGTAGCGCTGGGCGCGGCGCTGCTGGGGTTCTTGCTGCCGGGCCGCAAGGGCTCTGCGCTGGCCGTGCTGGCGCTGCTGTTTGCCTTGCCTGCTCTGGTGCTCTACACCGCTAGCCTGGCGGTGTTTGCCCTGGTGATCGCGGCCTTGCGCCTGGTGCGAGCGCCGCGTCCGGTCTGAGGTTGCTGGCATAAAAAAGGGATGACCATAGTCATCCCTTTTTTTGTCCGCATTTTTTACCCGCGTGCTGAGCGCAGGCTGCGCCATAGGGCGCCAAGCAGCAGCAGGCTGACGGCGGCCCAGCCGATGGCCTGGAGGTTGCCGAGGGTTTCTTCATATAGCTGCGGCACGATGCCGGCGCCGACGAAGACCGCCAGCAGAGCGATTTCGCGACGGGGTGCGGCCACCGGGCGACATAGGTAGAACAATGCCGGCAGCAGCAGGGCGGCGCTCGGGAAGCTGCGGTAGCGGGCGTCGAACACCAGTGCCAGCATCAGCACCGCGCCGGCAAAGCCGCTGGCCAGCAACCACCAGCCAGCTCTGGCCTGCAGCCAGGCATAGGCGCGCGCACGCCAGCCGCTGTGGGTGCTCAGGCTCAGGCTGGCGTGGGCCAGCACCAGCAGATTCAGGCCAATCAGGGCCGCGGCCCACAGCCATTCAGCCAGGTAGCGGCTGGTAATCAGCGCCAGTTCGGCCCACAGGCCAATACAGGCGGCGCCCAGAGCGGCCACGGGTGGCAGCAGCAAGGCGGCACGGGTCGAGGTCGGTCGGCCGGCCAGCGCCAGGCTGGCGGCAAACAGGCCAAGGCTCAGGGCCAGCCACAGTGGCCAGTGCGGCAGATTGGAGACGGGGCCGGCGAGCACGCCCTTGTCCTGCCGGTCGGCATCGTAGAGACCCCAGAAACCGCCGACCGCGCCTTCGCTGACCCGCTTCCAGGGTTGGTCGAAGGCTGCGATTAGGTTATAGCGCCAGCCGTTTTGCTCGGCCATGGCCACGAAGCCACGGATGAACTTGGCTTCGTTGACGCGGCTGGGCAGGGCGGTTTCGCGCTGGCGGCCTTCGCTGGGCCAGCCGGTTTCACCGATGAGGATGTCCTTCGGTGCAAAGCGATTGCCGAAGGTGCGGCGCACTTCGCCGACGTGGGCGAGGGCGGCATCAATGCCGGTGGGGTCATCTTCCCAATACGGCAGCAAGTGAATGGTGAGGAAGTCCACAGCCGGCGCCACTTGCGGGTATTGCAGCCAGAACTCCCAGACATCGGCATAGGTCACGGGTTGCTTGACCTGGGCCTTGACCTGCTGGATCAGCTTGACCAATTGGTCGCCGGTGACTTCCTTGCGCAGCAAGGCTTCGTTGCCGACGATCACGCCGTCCACCACATCCGGGTTGGAGTTGGCGCTTTTGATCAGCGCCTCGATCTCAATGGCGGTGTCCACCGGGTTGGCGCTAACCCAGGCGCCCAGCAGCAGCTTCAGGCCGTGCTTGCGCGCCATGTCAGGAATGCCTTCCAGGCCGGTCATCGAGTAGGTGCGCACACACTGGAAGCGCGTGGCTAGCAGGGCCAGATCGGCATCGATGCGTTCCGGGCGCAGGGTGAAGGGCTGGTCGAACGGCGACTGGTCCTTATCAAACGGCGTGTAAGAGGCGCATTGCAGCTTGGGGGTAGGGGTGGCGGCATCGGCCAGTACGACAGGCTGACCAATGGCGTACCACAGCCCGGCCAGGGCCGAGAGGGCGAGCACGCTGGCGAACAGGTACGGCAAGACGGGGAAGCGGGACGTGATGGGCATGGTCGGGCGCAGGTCTGAAAACGAAGGCGCGCATCTTAGCGGATTCGGTGCGCCGGTAGGAGGCTGCCGGCACGCTAAACGCGCAGCTATCGTTAGCTGTGCAGGTGCAGCCACTGACCGATTGAATGTGCCGCCCCGGTTTCATCGGCCTGCTGCAGATGGCTCCAGAGTTTTTCGTGGAAGTAGAAACCCACCGAGTTGCACAAAGGTTCCACCACCGCGAGCAAACCGCCAACGGTCAAGCTACCGGTCAACGCATAGCCGACGCTGAACGCGATGCAGAAGTGCATGAGGGTGAAGCTGATGGTCTTGTACATGATGCGCCTCCGAATCTGGGCTGGACTGACGAGTTCAGAGTAGGGCGATGTTGATGATTGTGAGAATCAATCTTAATTATGGCTCTTATAGTCTTTGGCTAATTGAAAGAAGGCCTGTGCCACTCCGTGTTCGATTGCAAGAAGCTGGCTGACGCGCCTTGTTTCGTGGCAGGGGTACGACCATTATTAGCTGATTAGGGGCTTTTCCCTGCGGAGTATGTCTATGTCGGATGCCGGTGCCCGTGACCGCATCAAAATGCCCATTGGGCAGCTGAGCATCGGCATGTACGTGGTTGAACTGGCCCGCCCGTGGAGGGAGACGGCGGTTC
>NKIE01000478.1 GCA_002256055.1 Pseudomonas sp. PGPPP3
CGAGTAAGTACCCGCCGACACACCGATAAACAGCGCCAGAGAGAAGCCCCAGAGGTTTTCACCGGCAAAGATCATCAGCGCCACAATCGCCAGCAGGGTCGAAATCGACGTCGCCATGGTACGCAGCAGGGTCTGGGTGGTCGAGATGTTGATGTTCTCGATCAACTCGGCCTTGCGCAGCAAGCGGAAGTTCTCACGAATCCGGTCGAAGACCACGATGGTGTCGTTCAGCGAATAACCGATGATCGCCAGTACCGCAGCCAGCACGGTGAGATCGAAAGGAATTTCGAAGAACGAGAACACCCCGAGGGTCACGATTACGTCGTGGATCAACGAGACGATGGCGCCAAAGCCGAACTTCCACTGAAAGCGGACTGCCACGTACACCATGATCCCGGCCAGGGCCAGCAACATGCCCAGGCCACCCTGGTCACGCAGCTCTTCACCCACGGTCGGGCCCACGAACTCGACGCGCTTGACCGCTGCCGGGTTGCTGGCATCGGCTTCAAGCAGAGCAGCAGCAATCTTGTTACCCAGTTGCGGATCATCGCCAGCCAGACGCACTAGAACATCCGTAGTCGCACCAAAGCTCTGTACCACAGCATCTTCGTAACCAGCGCTACGCAGTTGCTCACGCACCTTGTTGAGGTCCGCGGGCTTTTCGTAGGCAAACTCGATCAGGGTTCCGCCGGTAAAGTCGAGGCCGAAGTTCAAGCCTTTGACCGCCAAACTGCCCAAGGAAATCAGGGTCAGGAGAACGGTCACGGCAAACGCCACATGGCGAATGCCCATGAAATTGATTACAGGTTTCATTGTCATCGCCCCTTTAGATCCACAGCTTCTTGAAGTCCCGACCACCAAAAATCAGGTTGGTCATGCCGCGGGTCACGATGACCGCAGTGAACATTGAGGTAAGGATGCCGAGCGACATGGTCACAGCGAAGCCCTTGATCGGCCCGGTGCCCATGGCAAACAGAATGCCGCCCACCAGCAAGGTGGTCAGGTTGCCGTCGACGATAGCCGACAGCGCCCGGTCGAAACCTTCATGAATAGCGCGTTGCACCGACATGCCATTGGCAATCTCTTCACGAATACGCGAGAAGATCAGCACGTTGGCATCCACCGCCATACCCATGGTCAACACGATACCGGCGATACCCGGCAGAGTCAGAGTGGCGCCCAGCATAGACATCAGCGCTAGCAGCACGACCATGTTGAAACCCAGAGCCACGGTCGCCAGCACACCGAAGAAGCGGTAGAGCAGGAGGATGAAAATCGATACGAACAGGAAGCCCCACAGCGAAGCCTCGATACCCAGTTGGATGTTTTCCGCACCCAGGCTTGGGCCGATGGTGCGTTCTTCAGCGAAGTACATCGGTGCGGCCAGGCCACCGGCACGCAGCAGCAGGGCCAGCTCAGAGGACTCGCCCTTGCCATCCAGACCAGTGATGCGGAATTGACTGCCCAGCGGCGACTGGATGGTCGCCAGGCTGATGATCAGTTTCTCTTCCTTGAAGGTCTGTACCGGTACTTCTTTCTCGACGCCATCCACCATCTGCTTGACGTACTTGGTCAGCGGCTTCTGCTCGATAAAGATTACCGCCATGCTGCGCCCGACATTGCTGCGGGTGGCACGGCTCATCAACTCGCCGCCATGACCATCAAGGTTGATGTTCACCTGCGGACGGCCGTTCTCGTCGAAGCTCGCCTGGGCGTCGGTCACCTGATCACCGGTGATGATCAGACCACGCTCCAGCGGCACCGGACGACGGCCCGGCTCACGGAATTCAAACGACTCGGTGCTGGCCTTGCCGGCGTCGGCATCAGCCGCCAGACGGAATTCCAGGTTGGCGGTCTTGCCAAGAATACGCTTGGCTTCGGCGGTGTCTTGCACGCCCGGCAACTCAACCACGATGCGGTTGGCACCCTGGCGCTGCACCAGCGGCTCGGCAACACCCAGTTCGTTAACCCGGTTACGCACGGTAGTCAGGTTTTGCTTGATCGAGTATTCGCGAATTTCCTGCAGCTTGGCCGGGGTCATTTCCAGGCGCAGCACCTGCAAGCCATTGCGCTCGCTGGTGGTCAGGGCGAAGTCGGTAAAGCTCTTCTGCACTAGGGCACGGGCCTTTTCCAGCGCTGCCTCATCGGTGAAGCCGAGCTGAATAGCCACGTCTTGCTGCGGCAGGCTGCGATAGCGCACACGCTCTTTACGCAGCAGGCTTTTAACGTCGCCTTCGTAGACTTTCAGGCGCGCATTGATGGCTTTGTCCATGTCCACTTCCAGCAGGAAGTGCACGCCACCGGACAGGTCCAAGCCCAGCTTCATCGGGCTGGCGCCCAGGTTGCGCAGCCATTGCGGCGTGGTCGGTGCCAGGTTCAGCGCCACCACATAATCATCGCCCAGGGCTTTACGCACCACGTCTTTGGCGGGCAGTTGGTCGGCTTTATCCTGCAAACGCAGCAAGCCAGCCTTCCCCTCTTTACCCAGGCTCGCCGACTTGACGCCGATACCAGCGTCCGTCAGGGCCTTGCTAACCCGATCAAGGTCGGCCTGATTGATCTGCAACGCCGTGCTGGCACCGCTGACCTGAATGGCCGGATCGTCCGGATAGAGATTCGGTGCGGAATAGATAACGCCGATCGCCAGCAC
>NKIE01000479.1 GCA_002256055.1 Pseudomonas sp. PGPPP3
TAACGTTAATATGCGCCTCGATAATCTGGGTATTGATCAGCCCTGGACATCACTAGTTAACGAGCTTGGTGCGGTCGTTAATCGCAATTCGTTAGTTGCTGCGTTAAGTGTTGAGCTGCAGAAAATTCTGCTGCGTCATCGCCAGGAGGGGTTTGCTGGGCTAAGGAGCGAGTGGGAGTCTGTGCACTTATGGCAGAATCGCCGCGTTTCTTTGTCTACCGCTCAGCGTGACGTCACGGGTGATGTGCTTGGCGTGGATAATTGTGGTGCTTTGCGTTTGCTTGTTGAAGGTGTGGAACAAGTTTTTAGCGGGGGCGAAATCAGCTTGAGGTTGCGTGATGATTCTTGAGCTGGACTGTGGAAATACGTTAATTAAATGGCGAGTTCTTAATTCCGGCGTTGGCGATGTTCTGTCTGCTGGGGTAGTTGCAAGCGTTGATGAGTTGCTCGTTGAGCTTCAGGGGCAGTCAGCTCTTTCCTTGCAGCGTTGCAGGCTTGTTAGCGTGCGCAGCGATGAAGAGACAGCCCTGCTGATTACAGCCATAGAGCGTGCGTTCAGTTTGAGATGCTGCTTGGCGAAGCCGGCCCTCTGTGAGGCGGGTGTGCATAACGGTTATGCAGACTACCAGCGTCTAGGCATGGATCGTTGGCTTGCAATCATTGGTGCGTATCAGTTGGCGCGCGGCCCATGTCTAGTGTTGGATCTTGGGACTGCGATAACGGCGGACTACGTGGATGCAGCGGGGCGGCACTTGGGTGGATATATATGCCCGGGGCTGCCGCTAATGAGAGGGCTGTTGCGTACGCATACTCAGCGTATTCGCTATGAGGACCCTGTTGCAGGTCTAAGAGAGCAGTCACCCCAGCCGGGTCGTACGACTATGGATGCTGTCGAGCGTGGAAGTCTTTTGATGCTGCGAGGCTTTGCTGGTACGCAGTTAGCGGTCGCTGCTGAGTGCTTGGGTGCGGAGTTTGAGGTTTTCTTGACCGGAGGCGATTCGGCCTTGATTCAAGATGTTGTGCCATTTGCCAGGGTTGTGCCTGACCTTGTCTTCATTGGTTTAGCGGTAGTTTGCCCCTAGTCCTGAGGTCGTATATGCGTTGGTTTTTTCTGCTCCTGCTGGTTTTGAATTTGTTCTATTACGTCTGGCATCAGCAGCAAGCACCTCTGCGGGTAAAAGAGGTTGAATCATTTTCGCTGTACCAGGGCGCACGGCAGAATATTCGCCTGGTGAGTGAGGCTGATGTCTCCAGAGTGCCTGTAGAGTCAGGTGCTCAAGTGGTCAGCAGTCAGGCGGTTTGTTTGTATCTTGGTAGTTTTGAGCAGGAGGCTGAAGCTCTTGCGCTAGAACAGCGGCTTTTGAGTCTTGATATCCAGTCTGGGGTGCGTTCAATTGATGCGGCTGCGGGTGTCGACTACTGGGTATATCTAGTTCCGTTGGCTTCTAGGCAGGCGTCCTTGCGCCAGTTGAAAGAGTTGCAGGCCCGAAAAATCGATAGCTACATCATTGGTCAAGGTGATCTGGCCAATGGCATTTCTTTGGGGATTTTCCCGCGTAGCGATTCTGCTGAAAGTGTAATGCAGCGTCTGCGTGAGGCGGGTTACGAGCCGATGTTGCGCGAGTTATCGCGAGCTCACCGGGCTTACTGGGTGAGAATTGCTCCGGAAAGTCGCCGTTTGGCGAGTGATGCGCTGCTTGAAAGCTTGGCGCGGGACTTTGAGCGACTGGAACACCAGTTAATGCCATGCGAAGGTGTTGCATCGGCGGGCTAGTTTGCATAGAATGGCGCCCGCTTCATGGAGAGCTGCCGAAAGCGGCGTCATGAGGTTGCTGTCGATAGAAGCTAACCTTAGGTTTTTAAAAGGAAAAGCTTGACAGCGGGTCGGCAAGCAAAGAAAATGCCGACACTTTTGGAGGGGTTCCCGAGTGGCCAAAGGGATCAGACTGTAAATCTGACACGCGAGTTTCGAAGGTTCGAATCCTTCCCCCTCCACCAAATTTAGTATCAGGCTGCGGGTGTAGTTTAGTGGTAGAACCTTAGCCTTCCAAGCTAATGATGCGGGTTCGATTCCCGCCACCCGCTCCAAGTTTGATGTTCTGAAAAAGCGTTTGGCTCATGTAGCTCAGTTGGTAGAGCACACCCTTGGTAAGGGTGAGGTCAGCGGTTCGAATCCGCTCATGAGCTCCATTATTTAAAGGCAGATATGCAGATATCTGCCTTTATTTTAATGGCGGTAATTTGCTCAATTCTTTGATGATTCGATGGGAGACGGTCAAAATGGCTAAAGAAAAATTTGAACGTAATAAACCGCACGTCAACGTCGGCACCATCGGTCACGTTGACCACGGTAAAACCACTCTGACCGCTGCTCTGACCCGTGTTTGCTCCGAGGTTTTCGGTTCGGCTCGCGTTGACTTCGACAAGATCGACAGCGCTCCAGAAGAAAAAGCTCGTGGTATCACCATCAACACCGCTCACGTTGAATACGATTCGGCCGTGCGTCACTACGCACACGTTGACTGCCCAGGTCACGCCGACTACGTAAAAAACATGATCACCGGTGCTGCGCAGATGGACGGCGCTATCCTGGTTTGCTCGGCCGCTGATGGTCCGATGCCGCAAACTCGTGAGCACATC
>NKIE01000480.1:0-1576 GCA_002256055.1 Pseudomonas sp. PGPPP3
CCGATTTGCTGGCGGCGTTGGGCAGCCCGAATGTGAAGGATGACCGTCAGGCGCTGTTGCACCAGGCTGCGCTGTCCTACGATCGGGCGTTCAACCCGGCCGGCGTGAAGCGTCAGATCATGGCGATCCTCGCCGAGCCGAGCCGCGTGCCGTTGCTCAACCACCTGCGCGTGCCGACGCTGGTGATCCACGGCACCGCCGACCCGTTGCTACCGGTGATGCACGGCGTGCACCTGGCGGCGCAGATCCGCGGCAGCCAGTTGGTGCTGATCCCTGGTCTGGCTCATCGCTTTCAAACGGCCTTCAAACAACCCCTGCTGGACGCGCTGATGCCGTACTTGCAGCGCGAAAACCTGAGTGGCCAGCAACTGGCTAGTTTACCGGCGGCACAAGGGACTCAAGTCGTGCGCTAAACGTGCTCGATGATCGTTGGTACTTGGCTGTCTGGTCAGAAAATTTCATAATGGCGACATCCTCAGTTGCCCTGCCGACCAGCTGCCAGGCGGCCCGTGTGGTCGTCAGCGGGTTGCTTTAAGGTGGCGGCCCTTGCGCGCGAGGGCCTTCACAAGAGGTCTGTCGTGCCTGCCGGGCAACTGCTGCGCCTGGCGTTTCCCCCATCATCCCCGTGGGAAACCTCTGCCGATCTCTCTGCTGTGGTGACCTCATGCAACGCTTGACCCGTTCCGACCTGCTGGCCCTTGGGTTTATGACCTTTGCCCTGTTTCTGGGTGCCGGCAATATCATCTTCCCCCCCAGTGTCGGCCTCGCGGCTGGCGAGCATGTGTGGCTGGCGGCGGCGGGCTTTCTGCTCACGGGTGTTGGCTTGCCGCTGCTGACAGTGGTTGCTCTGGCGCGGGTCGGCGGCGGTTTGCCACGCTTGACCGCGCCCCTGGGCGGCAAGGCTGGCGGGCTGTTTGCGATTGTCGTGTACCTGGCCATTGGCCCGCTGTTTGCCACGCCGCGCACCGCCGTGGTGGCCTTCGAGATGGGCATGGCGCCCTTCAGCGGCAGCAGTGATCTGGCTTTGGGCCTGTATACCCTGGTGTATTTCGCCGCCGTGCTGTTCCTCTCGCTCAACCCCGGCCAACTGGTGGACCGCATTGGCAAGTGGATCACCCCGGTGCTGCTGAGTGCCTTGCTGGTGCTCGGTGGCGCGGCGCTGCTGGTGCCCGCGGGGACCATCGGCGCAACGAGCCCTGCGTACCAGAATGCGCCACTGGTGCAGGGCTTTTTGCAGGGCTACCTGACCATGGATACCCTCGGCGCCCTAGTATTCGGCATTGTGATTGCCACCGCCATCCGTGATCGCGGTGTCAGCAATGAAGGGTTGATTACCCGCTATGCGGTCAGCGCCGGGGTGATTGCCGCCGTGGGGCTGTCGCTGGTCTATCTCGCGTTGTTTTATCTGGGCGCCACCAGCCAAGGCATTGCCGGCGAGGCGCAGAACGGCGTGCAGATCCTTTCCAACTACGTGCAGCACACCTTTGGCGCCGCCGGCAGCGTGTTGCTGGCGGTGGTCATTACCCTGGCCTGCCTGACTACGGCGGTGGGCTTGTTGACCGCCTGTGGCGAGTTC
>NKIE01000480.1:1640-2637 GCA_002256055.1 Pseudomonas sp. PGPPP3
GCGTGTCGGTGCCGGTGCTGGTGGGGCTGTATCCGCTGGCCATCGTGCTGGTGGCTCTGAGCCTGGCCGACCGCTTGTGGTGCCAACCGAGCCGGGTTTTTATGCCGGTGATGGCGGTCACCCTGGTGTTCGGTCTGTTTGATGGCCTCAATGCTGCTGGTCTGAAGAGTTGGGTGCCCGGCGCGTGCAGTCACTTGCCATTGGCCGCCGAGGGGCTTGGCTGGCTGTTACCGGTGGCCCTTACTCTGCTGCTGGCTGCCGCGTTTGATCGCTTGCGTGGCGCGCCGCAATTGCAGGTCGAGTAGGGGCAGTAGTGGTGAAATAAAACGGTCTCCTGAGGAGGCCGTTTTTTTTGCCGATCTGCCTGCTCGCGGTTATGACCTAAGTCTGCCTGCGACGCTCAAGCGCACTTTCCGGGGCGCAAAAAAAGCCCCGCAATTGCGGGGCCAAGGGGGACTTGTTCGGTTTGTCAGGCGGCGTCGGCGCCTGCTGTGTTGCGGATTTGCAGATAGTGCTCAAGCTTGGTTTGCTGGCCAGGGGTCATAAACAGGCCGAGCTTGCTGCGCCGCCAGAGGATGTCGGCGCTGCTCTGCGCCCACTCTTCGCGGCACAGGTAATCCACTTCGCAGGTATACAGGCCGGCACCCAGGTGTTCGCCCAGTTCGCTGAGGTTGCTCACCCCGTTGAGTAGCGTCCAGGCGCGCGAGCCATAGCTGCTGGCCCAACGTTTGGCCAGGCTCTGCGGCAACCAGCCGAACTGGCCGCATAGGCGCTCGCTGAGCTCATCAACGCTGCTCATCTGCTCGCCACCGGGTAGCGGCGCGCTGGCGGTCCAGCTGTTTTGCATATGGCTGAAGTACGGCGCCAGTTGGCTGAGGGCAGATTCGGCCAGCTTGCGGTAGGTGGTCAGTTTGCCGCCGAACACCGACAGCAGCGGCGCTTCGCCAGGGTAGCCGGACAGCGCCAGGGTGTAGTCGCGGGTGATCGCCGAAGGCTG
>NKIE01000481.1 GCA_002256055.1 Pseudomonas sp. PGPPP3
ACATCATCGACCTGCATCTCGCGGCCTTCGATGGCGGCCTTGACCACCGCGCGGGTCGAGGAGGCGCCAAGGACGCTGGCCAGCAGCCGCTCGGTGTGGGCGATCCATTCGCTGTTGGCCGGTTGCGCCGGGTTGAAGACCTTGCCCTGGCGCAGGGCAAAGCGCTGGAAGCTGTGCTGGGCGCGTTCGTCGCCGACAAAGCGGCCTGCCAGCAGCAGTAGGTCCTGCAGCTGTACGGCCAGCAGGGTGCGGTTGTTGGGCCGCAGGTTGCTGTCCTGACCAATAAAGCGGCTGGCCTGCCAGTGCTCGGAGACGCGGGTGCGCGAGAGCATGGACACCAGCGCAAACACCAACCAGTTGCCCGCCAGGGCCAGCACCACGCCAAGGGTCAGGGGGTCGATGGGCAGGCCCAGGGGCTTGCTCGCCAACCAACTGAGACCGGGAAACAGCTCCAGCGACCAGCCCAGGCTGCGGGCCACCAGCGGCAGCACCAGGGTGTAGAACCACAGCACGGCGCCGGCGCCTAAGCCAGCGAAGACGCCGCGGCGGTTGGCCTGCTTCCAGTACAGCGCGCCGAGCATGGCCGGGGCCAGTTGAGTGATGGCGGCAAAGGCGATCTGGCCGATGGTGGCCAGGCTTGAGGTGGATCCGAGCAGGCGGTAGCAAACATAGGCCAGCAGCAGGATCACCACGATGCTGATGCGGCGCACGCTGAGCATCCAGTAACGGAAGGCTTCGAACGGGCGCTCGGTGTTCTGCCGGCGCAGCAGCCAGGGCAGCAGCATGTCGTTGGAGACCATGGTCGAGAGCGCCACGCTGGCAACGATCACCATGCCGGTTGCGGCCGAGGCACCGCCGATAAAGGCCAGCAAGGCCAGTAAGGGGTGGGCTTCAGCCAGCGGCAGGCTGATTACAAAGGAGTCGGCCGTTACGCCGCTGGGCAGCAGCATCTGCCCGGCCAGGGCGATGGGCACCACGAACAGGGCCGCCAGCGTCAGGTAGGCCGGGAACACCCAGCGGGCTAAGCGCAGGTCCTGGGGTTCGGTGTTTTCCACCACGCTGACGTGGAACTGCCGCGGCAGACAGAGGATGGCCAGCATGGCAACAAAGGTCTGCACCAGCATCGAGGGCCAGTTGATGCTCTCCTGCCAGAAGGCCTCCAGTTGCGGCGCCACTTCGGCTTTGCGCAGCAGGTCGTCGAAGCCGTCGTACAGGCCATAGGTGACGAAGATGCCAACCGCCAGGAAGGCCAGTAGCTTGACCAGTGACTCGAAGGCAATCGCCAGCACCATGCCACGGTGGTGCTCGGTGACATCCAGGCTGCGGGTACCGAACAGGATGGTGAACAGGGCCAGCACCAGAGACACCACCAGGGCGGTGTCCTGAGCGCGCACGCTGTTGGCATCGGCGCCGCCGCCAATCAGCAGGTTGACGCCGAGGACAATGGCTTTTAGTTGCAGGGCGATATAGGGCAACACACCGACCATGCAGATTAGCGCGACGGCCACCGCCAGCGATTGCGACTTGCCGTAGCGGGCGGCAATAAAGTCGGCAATGGAGGTGATGTTCTCCTGTTTGCTGATCATCACCATCTTTTGCAGGATCCAGGGCGCAAACAGCATCAGCAGGATCGGACCGAGGTAGATCGGCAGGAACGACCAGAGTTGCCCGGCGGACTGGCCGACGGCGCCGAAGAAGGTCCAGCTGCTGCAATACACCGCCAGCGACAGGCTGTAGACCCAGGCGCGCAGGCGTGGCGACAGGGGGGTGCCACGGCGGTCGCCATAGAAGGCGATGGCAAACAGAATGGCCATGTAGGCCAGGGCGACCGCGGCGATCAAGCCGTTGGACAGGGTCATGGATACTCCGACTGCGCGAGGCGAGAGGCTCGCCGGTAAAGCTGTTGGCTTCGGGCTGCCTGCGGGGCAGCACCATCAATAGGGCAAGTCTCGCACGTCAGGCTCGTGCCGTCAGGGGCGACCAAGGTCGCAGCCTGTGGCGGTAGGAATCTTGATCGATCCATCAAGACAAGCGTGCCCTGAAACGTTAGCCTGCTCGGCCTTCGGAGGTGTTATGTCTCGTTCACGCGAATTCTTTCAGGCCATGCGCGACATGTTGCCGCTGCTGGTTGGCGCCATGCCGTTCGGCATCATCTACGGCACCCTGGCGGCATCGGCCGGGTTGTCGGCGGCCCAGGCGATTGGCATGTCGCTGCTGGTGTTTGCTGGCTCGGCACAGTTTATTGCCCTGTCGCTGCTCAGCGGTGGGGCCGGGATGGCGGTGGTGCTGCTGACCACGCTGGTGGTCAACCTACGCCATGCTTTGTACAGCGCCACCTTGCAGCCTTTCGTTCGACATTTGCCGGCGCGCTGGCGGGTGCCGTTGGCCTTCTGGCTGACCGACGAGGCCTTTGCTGTGGTTCAGCATCGTTATGCCGAGGAGGACAGTGCTGCGTACAAGCATTGGTACTTCTTTGGTGCGGCGTTGGCCATGTACCTGAATTGGCAGCTGTGTACGCTGATCGGCGTGCTGTTTGGTCAGACGGTGCCGAACCTGGCGGCCTGGGGCTTGGATTTCGCCATGCTGGCGACCTTTATCGGCGTGGTGGTGCCGATGCTGCGTAACTGGCCCCA
>NKIE01000482.1 GCA_002256055.1 Pseudomonas sp. PGPPP3
AGATACCAACACCGTGCAAACCACCGGAGCACTGGTAGTTCTTGTTGGAGAACTTACCGCCGGCGTGCAGCTTGGTGAGGATCAACTCGACGCCGCAAATGCCCTCTTCCGGGTGGATGTCGACCGGCATACCGCGGCCGTCATCGGACACTTCCAGGGAGTTGTCGGCATGCAGGATCACCTGCACCGAACGGGCGTGACCGGCCAGGGCTTCGTCGACACTGTTGTCGATGACTTCCTGGGCCAGGTGGTTGGGCCGGCTGGTGTCGGTGTACATGCCCGGGCGCTTGCGCACCGGGTCCAGGCCGGAGAGGACTTCGATGGCGTCTGCGTTATAGGCGTTCTGCTGGGCCATGGGGTCTCTTATCGTGTCTAAAGGTCAGAAAAGTCGTGCTGCCGCCACGCACGGGAATCGATCCCGGCAAAGGCCAACAGCGCCGGCAAGCCACGGGCAAAGCCCTGAAAGCTATGGTCGCCGCCGGCCTGGATACGCAGGGCGCAGGCCTGGTAATAGCTGGCAGCAGCGCGGTAATCAAGGGTTTCGTCGGCCGTCTGCAACCACACCTGCACCTGCGCCGGATCTTGCGGTGCCGGCACCGCCAGCTCGGCCAGGGCCTCGACGTGGTCGTGGGTCAACTGCCAGGTTTCGCCGCTGTAATGATTGGTCTGCTCGCCCAGGTAGCCATCGAAGCGCTCATGGGGCAGTACCGCCGGGTTGATCAGCAGGGCCTTGAGCCCGTGCCGCGCCGCCAGGTGGGTCGCATAGTAGCCGCCGAGGGAACTGCCGACCAGCACCGGCTGGCCGAGCTCGGCGATAAGCTCATCCAGCTGGGCGATGGCCTGGCGTGGGTGATGGTGCAGGGCCGGCATGCGCAGCTGCGCCTGCAGGCCGATGCGCTGCATGGCCGCCAGCAGTTGCTGGGCCTTGCGCGAAGCGGGCGAGCTGTTGAGGCCGTGGATATAAAGAATGCTAGTCATGGCCGGGAGGCTACAAGGTGCAGGCCGCGGGCGGCAAGCCACAGCTGCGTTCAATAGCCCTTGATGCTGTAGTCCACTTCAAAGTGGATACCGACCACCCGCGACACTGCGGTTTCCAGCCGGCCATCGGCATACAGGCGCAGCCAGCGGTAGCCGGGCGCTTCCTGATCAACCTGAAACTCTTCGCTGCCCGGCGCGAACTGTACGCAGGTGGAGGGCGAGGCCAGCAAACGGACACCGTTGCGCAGTTGGTCGAACTCCTGATGGATATGCCCCCAGAGCATGGCCTGCACCTGCGGATAGCGATCGGTAACGGCAAACAGCGCCTCGGGGTTGCGGATACCTATTGGCTCCATCCAGCGACAACCGATGGAAACCGGATGATGGTGGAAGGTCACCAGCACATGGCGGTCGCCGGCGGTCAGCAGCGCCTGTTCAAGCAACGCCAGTTGCTCGGCCGAGCAGTAGCCGGGCACGGCGCCGGGAATCGAGGTGTCCAGCAAGATAATGCGCCAGTTACCCAGGTCGATTATCGGCTGCAACAGATCGCTGCCGGCACAGGCCGCCTGCATCGCGGGCAGCTCATCATGGTTACCGGCAAACCAGCGCGCGGGTGCCGGAATCTGCTCGTGTAGCTGACGAAAACGCTGATAGGACTGCAGCGTGCCGTCCTGGGACAAATCACCGCTAGCCAGGAGCAGATCAACCTGCGGCTGCTCATCGAGCACCCGCTCGATCACCCGTTGCAGGCTGTCGTGGGTATTCATGCCCAGCAGTTTGCCGTCTGCATCGGCAAACAGATGACTGTCGGACAACTGCACCAGCAGGACCGAAGAGTCAGAGGCATGATCAGCAACCACAGGCAGTGCGCTCGGCAAGGCCGTCTCCTTGAGCGTAATGGTCTGGATTATGGCGGCTCAGACGGCGCAGGGTAAACCGCAAAAGTTGACAGCTGTCACAGATAATCAGCAGGGCCTATCAGGGCGTTTTTAACCCTGGTGCTGGCAAACCAGGTGGTTTTCACAACACCGGCTGCAATTCATGACCACAGGCCAGACAATGCCCAAGCCATTCGCCGAGAAAAAGATTGAGCTGAGTTTTCTCGTCGGGCTGGTGCATGGCCGCATTCGGGTAGGTGTAAATGCTGCGAAAGCGCCGAGCATTCTCGGCACCCACCACTTCGGCCATGCGCGCATCGTGATAGACGCGCACCTCCATATGCGGCAACGGCAACCAGGGCAGGCTGAGTTCCTGACGCACCTGCAAGGTGGTGGTGTATGGGCAGGATTCAGTGACCTCCAGCGCCAGCACGCCGAGCATCTGTTCGCCCTGACTCAGGGCCACCCGGCGCGAGCCGACCAGCCCGCGCATATCCGGCAACAGACGCATCAAGCGCGCGTAATTGGCCTCGCAGGTGGCCTGCAGTTCAATCAGGTCCAGCCGGTAGCGCTCGCGCACGGCCGTCATACCCAGCGCTCCCGTACCTTGTCGCGATTAAGGGCCAACCACTGCAAGGCAATGATGCTGGCAGCATTGTCGATGCGCCCGTCGTCCAGTGCCTCCAGCGCCTCGTCGAGGCTCCAGACCAGCACACGAATGTCCTCACCCTCTTCTTCCAGACCATGCACACCACCGGCGCCGCGGCTGGC
>NKIE01000483.1 GCA_002256055.1 Pseudomonas sp. PGPPP3
GAGGTGTTCCATTCGGTAGCCGCCAAATACGACCTGATGAACGACCTGCTTTCCGGCGGCATGCACCGCCTGTGGAAGCGCTTCACCATCGAATTGTCCGGCGTGCGCAGCGGCAACCGCGTGCTCGACATCGCCGGCGGCACCGGCGACCTGACGCGCAAATTCTCAAGCCTGGTGGGCCCCACCGGCGAAGTGGTTCTGGCCGACATCAACGACTCGATGCTCAAGGTCGGCCGCGACCGCCTGCTCGACAAGGGCGTGGCCGGCAACGTGGTCTTCGTTCAGGCCGACGCTGAGAAGCTGCCGTTCCCGGACAACCACTTCGACGTGGTCACCATTGCCTTCGGCCTGCGTAACGTCACCCATAAAGAAGACGCCCTGCGCTCCATGCTGCGCGTACTCAAGCCCGGCGGCCGTCTGCTGGTGCTGGAGTTCTCCAAGCCATCCAGCCAGATGCTGTCCAAGTTTTACGACACTTACTCGTTCAACTTCATGCCGCTGATGGGCAAGCTGATCACCAACGACGCCGAAAGCTACCGCTACCTGGCCGAGTCGATCCGCATGCACCCGGATCAAGAAACCCTCAAGGCGATGATGAGCGAGGCCGGTTTCGAGCGCACCAGCTACCACAACATGACCGGCGGCATCGTCGCCCTGCACCGCGGCATCAAGCCCTGATGCTACTGACCGGGCTGCTGGCAGGCGTCGAACTGGGCCTCAATCGCGTCCTGCAAATGGACAGCACCGCGCTGCCGCGCCTGGCGCGGCTGAGCGGCAAGGTGATTGCCGTCGACGGCCAGAGCCCGCTACTGCAACTGTTCATCCTGCCCAGCGGCAGTGGCCTGCAACTGGCGGCCAACTGGCAAGCACCGGCTGATTGCCAGCTACGCGCCAGCGCCAGCAGCTTGCTGCAACTGGCCGTGGCCAAGGACAAAACCGCCATCCTGCATCGCCCTGAAGTCAGCCTCAGTGGCGACAGCGCAGTGCTGATGGAACTGGCGGCGATCCTTCAGGACTTGGAGCTGGACTGGGAATACGAGCTGTCGCGCTGGCTCGGCCCAGTCGCCAGCCCGATGCTGGCCGGTCACTTACGCAGCCGCGCACGCTGGACCAGCACCAGCCTCGACAGCCTGCGACTAAACCTGGCCGATTACCTCAGCGAAGAATCCCGCAGCCTGGTGGGCCAGCGTGAAGCCGATGCGCGCTTTGCCGAACTGGACCAGCTGAAGCTCGCCCTTGAGCGCCTCGACGCCCGCGTCGCCCGCCTCCACCTCAAATCCGACGATCCCGCATGAAGCTGCTCGCTGTCCGCCGTCTGTTCCGCATCCTGCGCGTGGTGATCCGCTACCGCCTCGACGACCTGTTGTTCGCCCTGCCGCTGCCGTTCTGGCTGCGCGCCCTCGGCGCGGTCCTGCCGTGGCGCTGGCTGCCACGTCCGGCGCAGCATGAGTCGCGCGGCGCCTGCATGCGCCTGGCCCTGGAAGACCTCGGACCGATCTTTATCAAGTTCGGCCAGTTGCTCTCCACCCGCCGCGACCTGCTGCCGATGGACATCGCCGACGAACTGGCCAAGCTGCAGGATCAGGTTCCACCGTTCGACGCCAAGCTCTCGGTGGCGCGCATCGAAGAACAGCTTGGCGCTCCGGTTGCCGAGGTGTTTGCGCGCTTCGACGAACAACCCATGGCCTCGGCGTCGATCGCCCAGGTGCATGCGGCGCAGCTGAAAAGCGGCGAAGAAGTGGTGGTGAAAGTCATCCGCCCAGGCCTGAAGCCAATCATCCGCCAAGACTTGGCGTGGCTGTTCCTGCTCGCCCGCCTGGCCGAAAAACTGTCCGCCGAAGCCCGCCGCCTGCGGCCGATGGAAGTGGTCAGCGACTACGAAAAAACCATCTACGACGAACTCGATCTGCTGCGCGAGGCCGCCAACGCCAGCCAGCTGCGGCGTAACTTTGCCGGCTCCGAGCAGCTGTATGTGCCGCAGGTTTACTGGGACCTGTGCCGCCCCAAGGTGCTGGTCATGGAGCGCATTTACGGCGTTGCCGTCACCGACCTCGCGACCCTCGCCGACCAGCGAACCGACATGAAACTGCTGGCCGAACGCGGCGTGGAAATCTTCTTCACCCAGGTGTTCCGCGACAGTTTCTTCCATGCCGACATGCACCCCGGCAACATCTTCGTTAGCACCCGCACGCCATGGAGCCCGCAGTATATTGCCATCGACTGCGGCATCGTCGGCAGCCTCACCCCCGAGGACCAGGACTACCTGGCGCGCAACCTGATCGCCTTCTTCAAGCGCGATTACCGTCGCGTGGCACAGCTGCACATCGACTCCGGCTGGGTGCCGGCCGACACCAAGATCAACGACTTCGAAGCGGCGATTCGCACCGTCTGCGAGCCGATCTTCGAGAAGCCGCTGAAGGACATCTCCTTCGGCCAACTGCTGCTGCGCCTGTTCCAGACAGCGCGCCGGTTCAACATGGAAATCCAGCCACAGCTTGTTCTGTTGCAGAAAACCCTGCTCAACATCGAAGGCCTGGGCCGCCAGCTTTACCCCGACCTGGACCTGTGGAACACCGCCCAGCCGTTCCTCGAACGCTGGATGCGCGAGCGCATCAGCCCGCGCAG
>NKIE01000484.1 GCA_002256055.1 Pseudomonas sp. PGPPP3
GGCATGTACGCGTACCCCCTGGCGCCGCGCCTCAGTCAGCTGAAAGCACTGCCAGACACCCGCGTCGACGGCCTTACCGGCCAACTGAGCATCAACCCAAGCCAGCGCGTGCAGCGCCAACTGCCTTGGGCTGAGTTCCGCGACGGGCAAGTACAGCGCCTCCCCTGATGACCGACCGCCGCCATGCCAGCGGCCGGGCCGCCGAACAGCACGCGCGCAGCCACCTGGAACAGCACGGTCTACGACTGCTGTTCCAGAACTGGAGCTGCCGCTGCGGCGAGCTTGATCTGGTCATGCTCGACGGCGATACAGTAGTATTTGTTGAGGTTCGTTATCGACAACACGCCACCTGGGGTGGCGCCCTGGAAAGCGTGGACAGCCGCAAGCGTGCCAAAATCACCGCAGCGGCCCACTACTTCCTCCAGCAGCACTCACGCTGGGCCAGCTCACCTTGCCGCTTTGATGTAGTTGCCATGAGCGCCATTGACTCGTCGGGCCACGGCCTGAACTGGATTCAGAACGCTTTCGACACCTGATCAGCCACCACTGAAGGTTTTCCCCGATGGACATGCAATCCCGTATTCGCCAGCTCTTCCAGGCCAGCATCGACACCAAACAGCACGCAATGGACGTGCTGGTGCCTTTCATCGAGCAAGCCAGCCAAGTAATGGTTCAGGCCCTGCTGAGCGAAGGCAAGATCCTCTCCTGCGGCAACGGTGGCTCAGCAGGCGACGCACAGCACTTCTCCTCCGAACTGCTCAACCGCTTCGAGCGCGAGCGCCCGAGCCTACCCGCCCTGGCACTAACCACCGACAGCTCGACCATCACCTCGATCGCCAACGACTACAGCTACAACGAAGTGTTCTCCAAGCAGATCCGCGCCCTTGGTCAACCAGGCGACGTGTTGCTGGCTATTTCCACCAGCGGCAACTCCGCTAACGTCATTCAGGCCATCCAGGCCGCCCATGACCGCGAGATGATCGTGGTCGCCCTTACCGGCCGTGACGGCGGCGGCATGGCCTCGCTACTGCTGCCCGAGGACGTGGAAATCCGCGTGCCGTCACAGGTCACCGCCCGCGTTCAGGAAGTGCACCTGCTGTGCATCCACTGCCTGTGCGACCAAATCGACAACCAACTGTTCGGGAGTGAAGAATGACTCGCCACACAACCGCACTACTGAGCCTCGCGCTCTGCCTATTGGTCAGCGGCTGCAGCTCGGTACTGACCGCCACCCGCGAAAAACCCATTGAAGACGATCGCGGCACGCGCACCATCGGCAGCACCCTGGACGACTCACTGATCGAAACCAAGGTAGCGGTCAACGTGGCCAAGGCCGATACCGGCCTGGATCGTGATTCCCACGTGGTTGTGGTCAGCTATAACGGTATCGTCCTACTTGCCGGACAAACCCCCAACCCTGCGCTCAAGGCAAAGGCTGGTTCGGCCGCGCAAGCCACTCAACGGGTCAAGAAGGTCCATAACGAACTGCAGATCCTGACACCTTCGTCGCTGCTGGCACGCAACAACGACACCTGGCTGACTACCAAGATCAAGACCCAGATGCTTGCCGATGCGGCAGTACCCGGCTCACGCATCAAGGTCGTCACCGAGAACGGCATCGTCTACATGCTCGGCTTGGTGACTCGCCGCGAAGCCAATGTCACCACCAGCCTGGTGCAGGGCGTGGATGGCGTGCAGAAGATCGTCAAGCTGTTCGAATACATCGACTGATCAGCACCGCACCACAGACATAAAAAAGGCGATCCGAAGATCGCCTTTTTTGTTTTTACTTGACCACTTTCAAGCTGGGTCGACCACTGGGACGTGGCGGCTCACTTGTCGACGGCCCCTGATCATCACCATCGACACTGGCATCCGCATCGTCGCCCAGAGTGGACGACTCCAAGTCAAACACCATGCCCTGGCCATTCTCCCGCGCGTACACGGCAAGCACAGCAGCAGCGGGGATAAACAAGCTTTGCGGCACGCCACCAAAGCGCCCTTCAAAGCTCACCGCATCGCTATCCATGTGCAAATGACGTACTGCACTGGGTGACACGTTCAGCACCACCTGGCCATCCTTGGCATAGCCTGGCGGCACTCGGGCACCCGGATAATCCGCATCGACCAGCAAATGCGGGGTGCAATCGTTCTCCACAATCCACTCATACAAGGCACGAATCAGATAAGGACGACTGGAGTTCATCACTCGCTCCTCTGTGTCTCAGCGCATATCGCGCTCGGCTTCAGACAAGCTAGCCTGAAATGCCGGGCGGGCAAACTGACGATCCATATAATCCAGCAACGGCTTGGCCGGTTTTGGCAACTCGATACCCAACACCGGCAAACGCCAGAGAATGGGCAGCAAGCAGCAATCCACCAGACTCAGCTCATCACTGAGAAAGTAAGCCTTGTCGACAAACAGCGGCGACACACCTGTCAGGCTCTCACGCAATTCCTTGCGTGCCTGCACACGTGCGGGCTCCTTGCTGCGCGGATCCTGAATCAGATCCACGTGGCGGCACCAGTCACGCTGAATGCGATGCATCAGCAGACGACTATTGGCACGAGCCACCGGATACACCGGCAACAGCGGCGG
>NKIE01000485.1 GCA_002256055.1 Pseudomonas sp. PGPPP3
TGCAACGCCTGCATATGGGGCGAACCACACTGATCATTGATATTCAGCCCATTAGGCTGAGCCGATAGCACCACCACTTCAGCGCCAAGCTCGCGGAACACACTCGGCGCGACTTTGTAGGCCGCGCCATGGGCGCAATCGAGGACAATCTTCAGACCGGCAAAATCGGTACTGGTCGGCACGCTACTTTTGCAAAATTCGATATAACGACCCGCCGCATCGTTGATCCGCGAGACCTTGCCCAACTTGGCCGAATCCACCACGGTAATAGGCGCATCGAGCAATTCCTCGATCATCAACTCAATATCGTCCGGCAGTTTGTGCGAGGCGCTAATGACGATACCGGCCTCAGCATGAAAGGTACGCGTCAGATAAGCGATTGCCGGCGTCGGCATCGGCCCCAGTAGCATTACGTCAGCACCGGCTGCAGACAACCCCGCCTCAAGCGCCGACTCAAACATGTAGCCTGAAATACGCGTGTCTTTACCGATCAACACACGGCAGACACCATGCTTACGAAACGCCGTGCCCGCAGCCCAACCCAGCTTGAGCATGAAGTCCGGCGTAATCGGAAACTCGCCAACCCGCCCACGAATGCCGTCAGTGCCAAAATACTTCCTGCTCATAGCCTTCCTATCCTTTTATTGCGCCGATTCAACTGCGGCGATCATACGAACTAAATCAACTGTTTCCGCCACATCATGCACACGCAAAATGCACGCGCCTTTGGTCACCGCCAGCGCAGCCAGCGCCAAGCCACCCGCCAAGCGCTGATCCAACTCGCGCCCCAGGGCCTGACCAATCATGCTCTTGCGCGAAACGCCCACCAGCAACGGTCGGGCAAAGCCGTGCAACACCTGCATATGCTTGAACAGACTCAGGTTGTGCTGCAGATTTTTAGCAAAGCCGAAGCCTGGATCCAGAATGATCCGTCCAGCGTCAATGCCCGCCACCGCGCACGCGGCCATGCGCTCAGCGAAGAAAGCCTGAACTTCAGCCAGCAAATCATCGTAATGGGGGTTCTTCTGCATAGTCTCAGGCTCGCCCTGCATGTGCATCAGGCACACCGGCAAACCACTTTCCGCTGCAGCCTGTAGGGCACCTTCACGGCGTAGCGAGCGCACGTCATTGATCAAGCCGGCGCCCAGGCGCGCACTCTCGCGCATCACCTGCGGGCACGAGGTATCGACCGAGATGATCACATCAAGCTCAGCGGCGATGGCCTCGACCACCGGCGCCACCCGCTGCAACTCTTCATCTGCAGAAACCTGCAACGCCCCCGGGCGCGTCGACTCACCACCGACATCAATCAGGCTGGCGCCTGCCGCAACCATTGCGGCAGCATGACGCAAGGCTTCATCGCGCTGGCGAAAGCGCCCACCGTCAGAGAAAGAATCAGGGGTGACATTAAGAATGCCCATCACCTGTGGATGGGCCAAATCCAAAACCCGATTGCCGCAAGGCAATCGGGCTGAGTACTGCACACTCATGAAAAGACCTTAGTGCTCGCCAGCCGGCCCGCCAATTGGCGTTTCCGGACGATCCGCCGACTCCGCAACAACAGGCTTACCGGAAGAGCTTCCCGAACCACCCTGCCAGTCCTTCGGCTCACGCGCGGGACGACCATTCATGATGTCGTCGATCTGCTCGGCGTCAATGGTTTCATACTTCATCAAAGCTTCAGCCATCAGATCCAGCTTGTCGCGGTTATCTGCCAGGATCTGCTTAGCCGTGCCGTAGCAGTGATCAATCAGGCTGCGCACTTCCGAGTCGATCAGTTTGGCGGTATCCGCCGACACATTGCTGTGCTGACTGCCCATGCTGCGACCGAGGAACACTTCACCCTCTTCCTCCGCATACATCAGCGGACCAAGCTTTTCCGACAGACCCCACTTGGTCACCATGTTCTTCGCCAACTGCGTGGCGCGCATGATGTCGTTAGAGGCGCCCGTGGTGACGCCATCGAAGCCCAGGGTCATTTCTTCAGCAATTCGCCCGCCAAACAGTGAGCAAATCTGGCTGGTCAGCGCACGCTTGGACAGGCTGTAGCGATCTTCTTCCGGCAGGAACATGGTCACACCCAGGGCGCGACCACGGGGAATGATGGAGACCTTATAGACCGGATCGTGCTCGGGCACGATGCGCCCAACGATGGCGTGACCCGCTTCGTGATAAGCCGTATTGAGCTTCTCTTTATCGGACATGACCATGGATTTGCGCTCGGCACCCATCATGATCTTGTCTTTGGCCAGCTCGAACTCCTTCATCTCGACCACACGCTTACCAGCGCGCGCGGCAAACAGAGAGGCCTCGTTCACCAGGTTGGCCAGGTCCGCACCCGAGAAGCCCGGAGTACCGCGAGCAATCACCGCAGGTTCAACATCATCACCCATCGGCACCTTGCGCATGTGCACGGCCAGAATCTGCTCGCGACCACGGATATCGGGCAAGCCCACCACCACCTGACGGTCGAAGCGACCAGGGCGCAGCAAAGCAGGGTCCAGCACGTCAGGACGGTTGGAGGCGGCGATCACGATGATGCCGTCATTCAACTCGAAGCCGTCCATCTCTACCAGCAACTGGTTGAGGGTCTGC
>NKIE01000486.1 GCA_002256055.1 Pseudomonas sp. PGPPP3
GGCGTGCCGGAGCGTCCTGCCGTATGCAGCGCCTTCAATGCCGATGAGCGCGTGTGTGGCAAAACCGATGTCGAAGCCTTGCAGTTGCTGACCTGGCTGGAGCAGGCCACGACCGTGAGTGCAGATGCCTAGAAATGATGCTCATTAATGGAAGCACTTGCATGACGTGGAGTAATGGATGAGCCGATTCCGGCGGATGCTGGTTGTTGCAGTGTTGAGTTGCGCCACACCGGCGGTTGGTGCCCAAGACTGGCAACTGGTCAAGGACGAGGAGGGGATTCAAGTCTATCTGGCGGCGGTGCCCGGTTCTTCCTACAAGGCTTATCGCGGTGTGGCCACGATCAAGGCATCAATCCAGCGACTGCGCAGCTTGCAGGAGGATGTGCAGGCTTCTTGTCAGTGGATTTTCCAGTGCCAGGAGCAAAAAATGCTCAAGTCCGAGGGCGCGCAAAGCTGGATGTACAGCCGCTTCAGCACGCCGTGGCCGGTTGCGCCGCGCGATTCGGTGTTGCATATCACGACGTCGGTGGCTGCTGATGGCGCATTGAGGCGACAAATTCAGGCGTTGCCCGATTATTTGCCGGTTAAAGATGGACTGGTGCGTGTCAGTCGTGTCGACGGTTATTGGTCGCTCACGCCCAAGGCGGGTGGGGTGGTTGAGGTGGTTTACGAGGCGCATACGGAGCCGGGAGGCAGTGTGCCATCCTGGCTGGCCAACAGTTTTGTAGTGGATGCGCCGTTCGAAACGCTGCAGGCTTACCGGGCGTTGGCTGAAGGGCGGTGAAGCCGCTTTTGGTGCGGGGCTGTGCGCCGTTAGGCTGAGCCGACTGCCAGGTATGCGCAGTCGGCTCGGTGCGTGCTGGCGGAGCTTACTCCGCCGAGCTGTGTAGGCTTTCCGCAGCGTACAGGGTGTTTTCCAGCAGGCAGGCACGCGTCATCGGACCGCCACCACCGGGTACGGGGGTGATCCAGCCCGCGCGCGGCAGGGCAGTGTCGAATACCACGTCGCCAATTAGCTTGCCGTCAGCCTGACGGTTAATGCCGACGTCGATAACGATGGCGCCTTGCTTGATCCATTCGCCTTTGACCAGGCCTGGTTTACCGGCCGCCACGACCACCAAGTCGGCGCTGGCCAGATGGCCGGGCAGATCCTTGGTGAAGCGGTGAGTAACAGTTACGGTGCAGCCGGCCAGTAGCAGCTCAAGGGCCATCGGTCGACCCACAATGTTGGAGGCGCCGACAATCACTGCGTGCATGCCGTGCAGGTCGGCTCCCGTGCTTTCCAGTAGGGTCATGATGCCTTTTGGCGTGCAAGGGCGTAGCAGCGGAATACGCCGACATCTTGTCGTTACTTGTCAGAGAACCTGTTGCGCCAGGAGTCTAACTCTGTCTCGGGTCGGACAATCAAGGACTGCGGAGGCGATCAGTGGGAATTTTTTGGTGCCGACAGCACATTCTGACCGTCTCGGCTAATTCGAGCGTCAAAATTTGCGAACGAAAGCGGCAGTGTCAAACTCGAATTCTCAGAGAAGCCGCAGCGAATTCCATCGATAACGCTGATGAATAAGGTCCAGGCTTTCTACAAGATTTGGCGCGGAGATACAAACTATGGTATATAAAGGCCGTCGTCCTTTTCCTTCATTTTTTTTCAACGCCAAATGTTACTTTTTTAATCGAAAGAACAAGTATTTCGTCGGCATGATGATTCTCGGCGGACGATCTCTAGGTGGGAGCAACGGTTCACGGGAGCAGCCGCGTCGCAAAGACGAGGAGTACGTGCAACAACCGCAGTTCGATGTAGAAGATCCAGCCAGAGCTTCCTTCATTGGTTATGCCTCTGAACTTCTTCGAATACTTTTCCCACCCTCTGTTCAGGAGGTCATATGAGGCTCGCTGTCGTGGTGGCTCATCCCGTCCAATACTACTCGCCAATTTTCCGGGAGCTGGCGAAGCGTTGTGACGTCACGGTCATGTATGGCCAAAATATAACAGCATCGCACCATGAGTCATCCGGATTCAAGGTCCGTTTTGAATGGGACCTAGATCTCCTCGATGGATATCGGTCTCAATTCCTCAACAACGTATCAAAAGATCCAAATCCCAATACGTTCTTCGGTTGCGACACTCCGGACATTGGAGAGCATCTTCGCAGAGGTGATTTTGATACTGTCCTGATCGTTGGTTGGTATCAAAAGTTTCTCCTTCAAACCCTATTTGCTGCCAAAAGGATTGGTCTTCCAACACTTGTGCGGGGTGATAGTCATCTTTCTACTCCGCGTGGATTCCTTAAGCGTCTCGCGGTGAACGTTGGCTACCCAACTTTTTTGCGTTTTTTCGATCGGGCACTGGTAGTTGGGCAGAAATCGAGAGAATTCCTGCGGCATCACGGTTACCCTGATGATCGCCTGATCCCATCGCCACACTGCGTCGACAACGAATGGTTCTGCACACGCGGTACAATGACAGCTGGCGCGGCCCTTCGTCGTCGGCTAGCAATACAGCCTTCCACAAAGCTCGTGCTGTTTGCGGGCAAGCTAGTTCCCTTCAAGCGGCCCATAGATGTCGTGGAGGGGCTGGCCCTCGTAAGAAAAAG
>NKIE01000487.1 GCA_002256055.1 Pseudomonas sp. PGPPP3
GACGTTGACACCGGCCTGCCACAGCCATTCCACCGGGCAGAAACCGCAGGCCAGTTTCAGGTTGGACTGCGGGCAGTGAATCACCGAGCTGTTGCTTTCTGCCAGCAGGGCCAGGTCGTCGTCGCTGATCTGGGTCATGTGCACGGCCTGAAAGCGCGGGCCTAGCAGACCCAGGCGGGCGAGGCGGGCCAGGGGGCGTTCGCCCCATTGGGTCAGGCTCTGCTGCACTTCGAAGGCGGTTTCATGCACGTGCATGTGAATGCCGGCGTCCAGCTCTTCGGCCAGCATGCGGATGTTTTCCAGCTTGTCGTCGCTGACCGTATAAGGCGCATGGGGGCCGAAGGCGACCGACAGGCGCGGGTGCTGACGCAGGTCGTCGAACAGATGCAGGCCCTTGCGCAGCGCCTCATCGGCATCGCGGGCGCCAGGAATCGGGAAGTCCAGCACCGGCACGCTGATCTGTGCGCGGATGCCGCTGGCGTGGATCACTTCGCTGGCCACTTCCGGGAAGAAGTACATGTCCGAGAAGCAGGTGATGCCGCCTTTCAGTTGCTCGGCGATGGCCAGTTCAGTGCCGTCGCGCACGAAGGCTTCATCGACCCAGCGCGCTTCGGCGGGCCAGATGTGCTGTTCCAGCCAGGTCATCAGTGGCAGATCGTCGGCCAGGCCGCGAAACAGGGTCATGGCGGCATGGCCGTGGGCGTTGATCAGGCCGGGGCTGAGGAGCATGTCCGGGAGCTCGCGCACTTCCTTGGCGGCGTGCTTGAGCGCCGTGGCTCGTGGCGCGATCAGGGCGATGCGGCCGTCGCGAATGCCCAGGCCGTGATCCTTGAGGACCACGCCGGCGGGTTCGACCGGCACCAGCCAAGTGGGCAGGAGCAGGAGGTCGAGCGGGGCGCTGGCGTCGGGCATGTCGGCTAATCCGGTGAGCGGCTCTGGCGTGGCGCTTGGGCGACGGGCAGAGGGCTGGTGTGTCGGGGTTAAGGGCGCGCCAGTATACCCGAGCGTCTTGTGGGGCGGCTCGCTATAATCGGCGGCTTTTGGTTTCTGGGTGTGGGGTGGATGTATGCGCGAGCAATTGTTGGCGGCAGAGAAAGTGACCGCTATTGCCTGGCGCGAGGGTGCGCTGCACTTGCTTGATCAGCGCTTGCTGCCGTTTACGCAAACCTGGCTGGCCTACGATTCGGCCGCCGCGGTGGCTGAGGCCATTCGTTTGATGGTGGTGCGCGGTGCGCCGGCCATTGGTATTGCCGCGGCCTATGCTGTGGTGCTGGCGGTGCGCGCACGGGTGGCGGCAGGCGGTGACTGGCAAGCGGCGCTGGAGGAGGATTTTCGCCTGCTCAGCGAGTCGCGGCCAACGGCGGTCAATCTGTTCTGGGCGCTCAACTGCATGCGTGAGCGTTTGCAGCGGCTGAAAGCGGGGGATGATCCGTTGCGGGTTATGGAGCAGGAGGCGGTCGGCATTCATGCCAGTGACCGCGAGGCCAATCTGACCATGGCGCAACTTGGTATGGAGGTGATTCGCCAGCAGCAAGGCAATTCGCAGCCAGTCATGACCCATTGCAATGCGGGTGCGCTGGCGACCGGTGGCTTTGGCACGGCGCTGGGGGTGATTCGTGCTGCCTATTTGGAGGGGCTGGTTGAGCATGTGTATGCCGATGAAACCCGGCCCTGGCTGCAGGGCTCGCGCTTGACCGCCTGGGAGTTGGCGTGTGACGGCGTGTCGGTGAGCCTGAATGCCGACTCGGCGGCGGCCCATCTGATGAAAACCAAGGGCATTACTTGGGTGATCGTCGGTGCCGACCGAATTGCCGCCAACGGTGATGTGGCCAACAAGATCGGCACCTATCAGCTGGCGGTGAATGCTATGCACCACGGCGTACGCTTTATGGTGGTGGCGCCCAGCTCGACCATTGATATGAGCCTGGAAAGCGGCGATGAGATTCCTATTGAGGAGCGCGACGGTGGCGAGTTGCTGGAACTGGCCGGTCAGCGGATTGCTGCCGATGTGCCGGCGTTGAATCCGGTGTTCGACGTGACGCCTGCTGACTTGATTGACTATCTGGTCACCGAGAAAGGCGTGGTCGAGCGCCCAGATGCCGCAAAAATGGCCCTACTGATGTGTCGCAAGCGTCTGCACTGAGTCCTGTTTTTTGCCTGTCCTGCGGGCTAGGTGCGAGGCGGTGATTGTGGTAAGCTCCGGCAGTTTTCAGGACGCCCCAGAAGGGGCGTCAAACTGCGCAGATCCATAGCTTAACTCGTTGATTTGTCGTGAGTCGTTGCAGGCCTTGGGTCGCAACGGCGAGCTTCGCCATCGTCTCCAGGGTCGGCGCGAAGTTTTACCAGAAAAAGGAACCAGGCTTCTCATGGGCGAACTGGCCAAAGAAATTCTACCGGTCAATATCGAAGACGAGCTGAAACAGTCGTATCTCGACTACGCGATGAGCGTAATTGTCGGCCGCGCGCTGCCGGATGCACGCGATGGCTTGAAGCCCGTGCACCGTCGTGTGCTGTTCGCGATGAGTGAGCTGGGTAACGACTGGAACAAGGCGTACAAGAAGTCCGCCCGTGTGGTCGGCGAC
>NKIE01000488.1 GCA_002256055.1 Pseudomonas sp. PGPPP3
AACTCACAGGCCGCAAGGGCGGCGTGGCCCGCGGTTATGGTTACCCGAAGGACATCCTCAATTCCGGCATCGTCAGCGAAGAAGGCACAGACGACCTGACCAACCTGCGCAAACTGGGCGCAGGGCGTTTCGATCTGGTGCTGTTGGAGCAACAAGTAGGGCTGCACCTGCTCAGCCGTGAACCGACGCTGCAAAAAAATCTGGCCTGGCAGGGACAAATCCTGGCGCGCATCCCCCTGTTCGTTGGCTTTGCCCCGCCCAAGCCTGGCCAGCCCGATTGGGCCAGCGTTTACGCCCAAGGCCTGAGCGCCCTGTTCGCCAATGGCGACTATCTGCGCATCCTGCAGAAACACAGTCAGACAATTCCCTGAAGCGACTTTGCCCGCAGCCGCCAGACGTGCAAAATGCCCTGTCTCCCCGGGCACAAGGACCCGCCATGCACCACGAATCTTTTTGGCTGAATGCCAGCGATGCCACCCCGCTCTTCGTCAATCGCTGGTTCGCCGATGAAGCACCCAAAGCGATTGTCATGATTGCCCATGGCATGGCCGAACACAGTGGTCGCTATGGCCGCCTTGCTGCCGCCTTGGTGCAAGCGGGCTTCGCCGTGTATGGGCACGATCAGCGCGGCCACGGCCGCAGCGCAGAACATGGCATTACGGGCCACTACGCCGACCAGGATGGCTGGTCAAAAGTGGTCAGTGACCTGACCGGCATCAACCATCACATCCGCAAACAATACCCGGATACGCCGATCTTCCTGCTGGCCCACAGCATGGGCAGCTACATCGGCCAGGCGTATCTGATGCAGCACAGTTGTAGCCTGCAAGGCGCGATTCTCTCGGGTTCCAATTACCAACCTGTGGGCCTGTATCGCGCCGCCGAGCAGATTGCCCGCTTCGAGCGCTGGCGCCAGGGGCCAACCGGACGCAGCGCACTGCTGGAGTTTCTGTCGTTTGGCTCATTTAACAAGGCCTTCAAGCCCAACCGCACGGCCTTCGACTGGCTGAGTCGCGACCCCGCGGAGGTCGACAAATACATCGCCGACCCGCTGTGCGGCTTCCGCTGCACCAACCAACTGTGGCTTGACCTACTCCAGGGCCTGCAACACATCACCCCGCGCGGTAGCCTGTTGCAAATCGACAGCAATCTGCCGTTGCTGGTGATCGGCGGCGAATGTGATCCGGACAGCGAAGGCAAGCGTCTGAAAGCACTGGCAGGCGCACTGTGCAGTGCCGGCGCCAACAACCTGCAAGTGAAAATCTACCCGAATGCGCGCCATGAACTGTTCAACGAAACCAATCGCGACGAGGTTACCGCCGACGTGATCCACTGGTTGAACCAGGCCCTGAACGCCAGCCGTAATTGTCCCACCAGCAAGGAGACCCCATGAGTCTGGTCAAGAACTTCCCCTACGACGCCCTCGAAATCGGCCAAACCGCCACTTACAGCAAAAGCGTCGAGGAACGTGACATCCAGCTGTTCGCCGCAGTGTCCGGTGACTGCAACCCGGTGCACCTGGATGCCGACTATGCCGCCACCACCATGTTCAAAGAGCGCATTGCCCACGGCATGTTCAGCGGCGCACTGATCAGTGCGGCGATTGCCTGCCAATTGCCTGGCCCTGGCACCATCTACCTGGGTCAAAGCCTGAAGTTCAGCCGCCCAGTCAAACTGGGTGACACCCTAAGCGTACGCCTGGAAGTGCTGGAAAAACTGCCAAAAGGTCGGGTCAAGCTGGCCACTCGGGTGTTCAATCAGAACGACGAACAAGTGGTTGATGGCGAAGCCGAAGTGCTGGCCCCACGCAGCGAACAAACCCTGGAAATGCCCGCTCTACCGGCCGTCACCATCGGCTGATCAATCGCACCAGACCGGCCAGCACGCCGGAATGGTGCGAACCTCCCCTCGAATTGCAGGCAAAAAAAATGGGCGACATCAGTCGCCCAAAATTGCCTTGCGTGCCCTGCAGCTGGAAGGTTTAGTCGTGCTTGACGGCGGCCGGAGCCTTGACCTTATGCGCGTCCTTCCAGATGAAATAACCGAAGCCAGCTAAGAAGGCGACCATCAGCCCGACGGTGCCGATACCGGCGATTACCACTACGTCCATAAACATGGCTATGTCCTCTCTTCTTGCACTGAATGTGATGGCTTCAAGGTAGCGAGAGAACGCGTGTGGAAAATTGACTCGGATCAATACTGCGAAGGGGCGAAAGCCGTGGATCAGCAAGCACTGACTTGGATCAACAAAGCAGGGGGCATGGCGCGGCGGATGGTCGCGCCCGCCGGGGGATTCAGCGTTTTTTTGGTTTGTTCTTCGGCTTCTTCTTGGCATTGCTCAGCGGCAACGCTTGGGCAAAAGCGTCGCGCACCTCATTCAGACGCTTCTCATGCAGGTCATGGATGCGCTTGTCGCGCTCGGCAGCGAAGTCGATCAGTTTCTCGTCGCTCATAATGGCGGCAGTACCAGGCGGAAGGTGAGATTCAGGCGCGGCGCGCAGGGGCTGCGGGTCTTCGCCACTTGATGCTGCCAATGATGCTGGGTTGCGCCGGCCATGACCAGCAGCGAGCCATGACCCAAC
>NKIE01000489.1 GCA_002256055.1 Pseudomonas sp. PGPPP3
AAGCATCCGCACCGTGATTCACTTCTAAGGTGACGCTCATGGCCCTGGAAAACCTCTCCTGCCAGAAAAGCTTCGGCGGTTGGCACAAACGCTACCGGCACGCCTCAAGCATGCTGGGTTGCGACATGCAGTTCAGCGTCTACCTGCCACCTCAGGCCGAGCAGGGCGCCAGCCTGCCGGTGCTTTACTGGTTGTCGGGGCTGACCTGCACCGATGAGAACTTTATGCAGAAGGCCGGCGCCCAGCGCATGGCGGCCGAGCTGGGGTTGGTCATTGTCGCGCCGGACACCAGTCCGCGGGGTCCCGAGGTGCCGGATGATGCCGAGGGTGCCTGGGATTTTGGTCTGGGTGCCGGTTTTTACCTGAATGCCACCCAGCAACCTTGGGCACGCCATTACCAGATGCACGACTATGTGGTGCACGAGTTGCCGGCGTTGGTCGAGGCGCACTTCCCGGTGTCGCAACGGCGCGGCATCAGTGGGCATTCCATGGGCGGCCACGGCGCGCTGGTCTGCGCCTTGCGCAACCCGGGGCGCTATCAGTCTGTGTCGGCCTTTGCGCCGATCAGCAACCCGAGCAACTGCCCGTGGGGCGAGAAGGCCTTCAGTCGTTATCTGGGTGACGACCGTGCGCGCTGGCGCGAATGGGATGCCTGCGCGCTGCTGGCTGAGGCTACGGAGAAACTGCCGATCTTGATTGATCAGGGGGATCGCGACGATTTCCTCGATAGCCAGCTCAAGCCGCAGTTGCTGCAGGCCCAGGCGAAAGCTCAGGAGCATCCACTGTGGTTGCGCCTGCAACCGGGCTATGACCACAGCTATTACTTTATCGCCAGCTTCATTGATGATCATTTGCGTCATCACGCCGCGGCACTAAAAGGCGAATAACCGCCAAAGCAGGTAGAATTCCCTCCGGATTTTTTCAGGATGGGTTTTATGCGTATTGGCCATGGCTACGATGTGCACCGCTTCTGCGACGGCGAGTTTGTCACCCTCGGCGGCGTGCAAATTGCGCACAAATTCGGCCTGCTGGCCCACTCCGATGGCGACGTGTTGCTGCATGCCCTGAGCGACGCGCTGCTGGGCGCAGCGGCGCTGGGCGATATCGGCAAGCACTTCCCGGACACCGACCCGCAGTTCAAGGGCGCCGACAGCCGCGTGTTGCTACGCCACGTGCTGGGGCTGGTCAAGGCCAAGGGCTGGCAGGTGGGCAATGTCGACGCCACCATCGTCGCCCAGGCGCCAAAGATGGCGCCGCACATTGACGCCATGCGCAACCTGATTGCTGCCGACCTGGAGGTCGCGCTGGATCAGGTTAACGTCAAGGCCACCACCACGGAAAAACTCGGCTTCACTGGCCGTGAAGAGGGCATCGCCGTGCACGCTGTGGCCTTGCTGGTGAGCGCATGAACGAACTCGAATTGCTCGGTCCTTGCGCCTACGGTCCGCCCCTCGGTCGTGCGGTGTTGAAGGCGATTGCCGAAGACTTTCAGGTCGACGAAGTGCTGGATATCCCCCTGGAGGGTGCTGGTGAGCACCTATGGTTGTGGGTCGAAAAGCGTGAGCTGAACACCGAAGAGGCCGCCAAGCGCCTGGCCCGCGCCGCCGGTGTGCCGGTGCGCACGGTCAGTTATGCCGGCCTGAAGGATCGTCAGGCCCTGACTCGTCAGTGGTTCAGCATTCAGTTGCCTGGCAAGGCCGATCCGGACTTGTCGGCGGCCGAAGGCCCGACCCTGAGCATCCTCAAAAGCATGCGACACAAGCGCAAATTGCAGCGCGGCGCCCATGCGGCCAACGGCTTTACCTTGCGCCTGACCCAGTTGGACGCCGATCACGCCGCTCTAGATGCGCGCTTGCAGCAGATCGCCAGTCAAGGAGTGCCGAACTATTTCGGCACTCAGCGCTTCGGTCATGAGGGTGGCAACGTTGGTCAGGCCCGCAACTTTGCCATCGCCAAGGTGTTGCCGGAGCAGCGCAATATCCGCTCTCGGGTGCTGTCTGCTGCGCGCAGTTATGTGTTCAACCGGGTGTTGGCCGCGCGCGTTGCTGATGGTAGTTGGCAGCGGGCCCAGGTCGGTGACCTGCTGGCGTTTACCGACAGTCGCAGTTTCTTTCCGGCGGGTGAGGCCGAGTGCAGTGACCCACGGCTGGCAATTCTCGACCTGCATCCGACCGGGCCGCTGTGGGGCGCCGGCCCATCGCCGGCCAGCGGGCCAACCGCCTTATTGGAGCAGCGCGTAGGCAGCGAAGAAATTGTGTTGTGTGACTGGCTGGTCGATGCGGGCATGGCGCACGAACGGCGCATTCTGCGTCTGCCCATCGGCGGTTTGACGTGGCATTATCCGGAGCCTGACATTCTACAATTAGAATTCGTCCTGCCGGCCGGATGTTTTGCCACCGTTGTGGTGCGCGAACTGGTCGATCTGTTGCCTGCAGGGCAGACGGACACTTCATGCGTATTCTGATCTCCAATGATGACGGGGTGGCGGCACCCGGCCTGGCAGCGCTGCATGCAGCGCTGGCGGATTATGCCGAGTGCGTAGTGATCGCCCCCGATCAGGATAAAAGCGGCGCCAGCAGCTC
>NKIE01000490.1 GCA_002256055.1 Pseudomonas sp. PGPPP3
TGGGCGTGGAAGACGATGGCCATCGCCATGTAGATGGTGGGGCCGTCCAGATTGATGCTGTAACCGGTGGGGATGACGACACCGACCGTGGACTTGGTGCAGCCGAGGGCCTCCATTTTCCGGATCATGCCGGGCAGGGCGGTTTCGCTGGAACTGGTGCTGAGGACCAGCAGCAGCTCCTCCTTGATGTGCGCGAGGAAGCGGAAGATCGAGAAACCGCTCCACCAGGCGATGCCGCCGAGCACGACGATGATGAAGAGTCCGGAGGTGAGGTAAAAGCCGGCCATCAGCGCGAGTAGCTTGTTCAACGCACCAAGCCCGAAACTTCCAACCGTGAATCCCATCGCTCCGAAGGCTCCGATGGGAGCGGCCTTCACGATGATCGCCAGCACTCCGAAGAGCATTTCCGCCGTGCGGTCGAAGGCGTGGAGGAAGGGCTTGCCGCGCTCGCCCATCGCCGAGATTGCGAAGGCGCTGAGGATGGCGATGAACAGCACCTGGAGCAGGTCGCCTGAGACAAAAGCGTCGAAGAGGGTCTTCGGGATGATGTTGAGGAGAAAATCGACCGTGCTCAGCGAGTGGGCCTTTTCCGCGAAGCCTCCGGCGATGCTGCGGTCCAGAGTGGCGGGATCGAAATTGAATCCGGCACCGGGTTTCAGGACGTTCACCACCACCAGCCCGATGATCAGGGCGAGTGTGGAGACGATTTCAAAGTAGAGGAGCGCCTTGACGCCCAGGCGTCCAAACTTCTTCAGATCACCCATCGAGGCGATGCCGTGGACGACGGTGCAGAAGACGATCGGCGCGATCAGCATTTTCACCAGTTTGATAAAGGCATCGCCGAGGGGTTTCAGGGAGACGCCGAGGCTCGGGAAAAAATGCCCGACCGCAATGCCAAGCCCAACCGCGACCAGTACCTGGATGTAGAGAATGCGATACCAGGGCAGACGTGCGGTCTCGGTCATGTCGCGCAGGGATAGCAGCTTCGGACGGGGAGGCGAGCGGACAGTGGGGGAATTGGGAACTTGGGTGAACGGGCTAAGGTCTTGTCGGAGTGGCACGAAAGACGCTAGAAGGTTTGGTTACACGTCAGAATCGATCCATTTTCTAACCTCATGAGTGACTCCGGAAATCCAATGTGCCCGCTTTACATCAGCGGAAAGTGGCGGGAAATCGCCGGCAAAACCGGCAGTCCGGTCTACAATCCATCGCGCGGATCGGTGATCGCCAGCGTTCCGATGTGCGGGCCGGAGGAGGTCAATGAGGCCGTCGCCTCCGCGAAGGCCGCCTTTCCGGCCTGGCGCGATACCCCGCCAAACGAGCGGGCGCAGGTGCTGTTCCGGGTGAAAATCCTGCTGGAAGACGCCTTCGAGGAGCTTTGTCTCGGCATCGCCACCGAGCACGGCAAGACCCTTTCCGAAGCCCGCGGCGACCTGCGTCGCGGCATCGAGGTGGTGGAATATGCCTGCGGCATTCCGACCCTGCTGATGGGCGAGAGCCTGGAAAACATTGCCCGGGGGATCGACTGCCACACCGACCGCCATCCGCTCGGCGTGGTCGCGGGGATCTGCCCCTTCAATTTCCCGGCCCTGGTCCCGATGTGGATGTGGCCGATCGCGATCGCCTGCGGAAACACCTTCTTGCTGAAGCCCAGCGAAAAGGTGCCTCTGACGATGCAGCGCGTCGTGGCCCTGCTGGAAAAGGCAGGACTGCCTCCGGGCGTGATGAACATCGTCCACGGTGGCCGCGAGTGCGTGGATGCCATCCTTGAGCATCCCGATGTGAAGGCAATCAGCTTCGTCGGCTCCACCCCGGTGGCCCGCGAGATCCATCGCAAGGGAACGCTTCACGGCAAGCGCGTCCAGGCGGCCGGTGGGGCGAAGAATTTCATCATCCTGATGCCCGATGCCGATGTCGACCGCACGGTCGAGGCGGTGAAGGACGGGGCATTCGGTTGTGCCGGAGAGCGCTGCATGGCGGGATCGACGGCGGTTGCCGTAGGCGATGCGGGCAAGCGCCTGCTGCCCGCCTTGGCGGATTTGGTGAAGTCGATGAAGGTCGGCCCGACCGACGTCCGCGAGTCGCAGCCCGACATGGGCGCGGTGATCTCTGCCGAGCACAAGGCCCGCGTTTCAGGACTGATCGACGCCGGTGAGCATGGCGGCGCCAAGGTCCTGGCCGACGGTCGCGGCACGAAGGTGGCCGATGCACCGGAAGGCTTTTTCCTCGGCCCCACGCTCATTGACGAGGTCGAGGAAACCAACCCGCTGATGGCCACCGAAGTCTTTGGTCCGGTGCTTGCCGTGATGCGCGCGAAGACTCTCGACGAGGCCATTGCCTCTGCCAATCGCCAGGCCTTTGGAAACGGCGCGGCGATCTTTACCAACTCCGGAAAGGCCGCCCGCGAGTTTCGCCGCAACGTCAGCGCCGGCATGGTCGGCATCAACGTCGGCGTGCCCGCGCCACTGGCGTATTTCCCGTTCACCGGGTGGAACGACTCGTTCTTCGGCGACCTGCACATCCAGGGCAAGGAAGGCGTCGAGTTCTACACCCAGCGCAAGACCACGACGACCCG
>NKIE01000491.1 GCA_002256055.1 Pseudomonas sp. PGPPP3
GCGGGCCACGCCGCTGGCGCGCAGCAGGTCGAGCGGGTATAGCAGCAGATTGCTGACCGCCCAGAAAGCACCGGTGCCGGGGCCGGCCACCCCATCGTAAAAGCCCAGTGCCAGGCCTTGCGGCCACTGTCGGCCTCGGGGAATGGCCGCGGCCACCGCAGGGGCTTCGCGCGGCGCACCACTGAACAACAGGTACAGACCACAGGCAAAAACCACGACAGGCAGCATCTGGTTCAACCAGGCGGCGGGTAGCCAATGGGCCAGGCTGGCTCCCAGCAACGCGCCAATGGCAGTGCCCAGCAAGCCGTTGCACCACAGGGCGGGGTCGAACAGTTGGCGGCGGTAGAAGGTGTAGCTGGCGGTGGCTGCGCCAAAGGTGGCGCACAGCTTGTTGGTACCCAGCACCAGATGGGGCGGCAAGCCGGCAGTGAGCAGGGCAGGGATGGTCAACAGGCCGCCACCGCCGGCAATGGCATCAATAAAACCGGCCATAAAAGCGACAAAGGCTAATATCGCCAAAAGACTTGGATCTACGGCCAACTCAAAGGGGAACGGCATAAAAAGTCGACCTGTGTGCGTTTGTGTGCCGCCGTGCTTGGCCGCAGCAAAAGGAGTTGCGCATAATGCCGGCTAATTTACCCACAAGGAATTGGATCTATGCAGTATGACGGCCTGGCTGTAGGGGTTGCCCTGCTGGCGCTCCTGGCATTGCTGGTAGCGGCCCGTATCCTGTGGCGCAGTGATTGGCTGCTGGGCTGGTTACGCGGCACCGCCGGTTTGCTGCTGCTGGCGCTGGCCGGCTTGATTGCCTTGGTGGCCAATGACGTGCGTAGCTACCAACCGTTGCCGGAGGGCAAGCCGTTGGTGACCCTGAGCTTTCAGGCGCTGGGGCCGCAGCGTTACCAGGTCAGCCTGCTGCAGGGCGCTGAGGAGCGGCTGATTACCCTGGAGGGCGACCTCTGGCAGCTGGACGCGCGTCTACTGCACTGGAAGGGCCTGGCAGGTCTTATAGGTCTGCAGCCAGGCTATCGGTTGGAGCAAATGTCTGGACGTTTTCTCGCCAAGGAGCAGCAGGATGTGGCTCAGTTCACCCGCGTGGTGTTGAGCGCGAGTCCTTATGGCATCGATCTGTGGCGCTGGCTGCGGGCGGGTCAGCATGACCTGTTTCTGCTGGATGCCCAGGCGCGGCGTGTCACCTACCTGCCGATGGCCGATGGCGCGGTGTACTCCGTCAGCCTGACGCCGGCAGGCCTGTTGGCGCAACCCATGACCCAGGCTGCCGATCAGGCGTTGAAAGACTGGCAGTAGTTGTTCTGCATAAAAAAGGGGAGCCAGTGGCTCCCCTTTTTTATGCAGATGAATGCTTACGACAAGAAGCCGCCGTCGACATTCAGCGAGATACCGGTGGTGTAGCTGGAGGCTTCGCTGGCCAGGTACAGCACCGCACCAGCCATTTCGCTCGGGTCGGCGACGCGCTTGAGCGGGATGCGCTGCAAGGCGATCTTCAGGATGCTGTCGTTCTTGGTCAGGGCTGAGGCGAACTTGGTGTCGGTCAGGCCAGGCAGCAGGGCGTTACAACGGATGTTGAACTGCGCGCATTCCTTGGCAAAAACCTTGGTCATGCTGATCACGGCGGCTTTGGTCACCGAGTAGATGCCCTGGAACTCGCCTGGGGTTACGCCATTGATCGAGGCGACGTTGATGATGCTGCCACCGCCACTTTCCTTCATCAGCTTGCCGCCTTCGATGGACATGAAGTAGTAGCCGCGGATGTTGACGTCAACGGTCTTCTGGAAGGCCGACAGGTCGGTGTCCAGTACGTTGCAGAATTGCGGGTTGGTGGCCGCATTGTTGACCAGGATGTCGAGGCGACCGAACTGTTCGCGAATCTGCGCGAACACGCTCTGGATCTGCTCCATTTCGCCGATGTGGCAGGCAATCGCCGTGGACTTGCCGCCTTCGGCAATGATCGCGTCAGCCACAGCCTGGCAGCCTTCGATCTTGCGGCTGGAGACAATTACGTGGGCGCCTTGCTGGGCCAGCAGTTTGGCGATGGCTTCGCCGATGCCACGGCTGGCGCCAGAAACGAAAGCAATCTTGCCATCGAGGTCGAACAGGTTGGTCTTGGACATGCAACTCTCTCCTTAAACGTGAGCCTTAAGCGGCGAGCCTCAGAGGCTGGATTTCTTGATGACCTGCAGGCTCATTTGCTCCAGCAGTTTGTTCATCTGCACGAACTGGGCAAAGCGCTTGTCCTGGGTCTGGCCATGGAAGAAGCGGTAGTAAATCTGTTGCACGATGCCGGCCAGGCGGAACAGGCCGTAGGTGTAGTAGAAGTCGATGCTCTTGATTTCGATGCCGGCGCGCTCGGCGTAGTAGTCGGCAAACTGCTGGCGGGTAAGCATGCCGGGTGCATTGCTCGGCTGACGGCGCATCAGCTGCACCGGCGCTGGGTCGCCGGCTTCGATCCAATAGGCCAGGGTGTTGCCCAGGTCCATTAGCGGGTCGCCAAGGGAGGTCAGCTCCCAGTCCAGCACACCGATGCTACGTTGCGGGTCGCGCGGATCGAGG
>NKIE01000492.1 GCA_002256055.1 Pseudomonas sp. PGPPP3
GTTTTCCGCGATCAACAGAACCTTGTTGCCGGTGCGTTGAAAGCGTTTCACCGTCACTTCATCGTCAATGCGGGCCACGACAATTTGTCCGTTACGCGCTTCGCGGGTGGTGTGCACGGCTAGCAGGTCGCCGTCGAAGATACCGATGTCCTTCATGCTCATGCCGTTCACGCGCAGCAGGTAGTCTGCGCGGGGGTGGAAGAAGGCTGGGTTGATCTTGCAGGTCTCTTCTACATGCTGCTGGGCCAGAATCGGTGCGCCTGCAGCAACGCGACCGATGACGGCGAGACAGTCTTCTTCCGTGGCGTTGGGCTCGAAGCCTGGGATGCGAATGCCGCGGGAGGCGCCAGGGGTCATTTCAATGGCGCCTTTACGCGCCAGGGCTTTGAGGTGCTCTTCGGCGGCATTGGGCGATTTAAAACCCAGCTCCTGAGCAATTTCGGCGCGGGTTGGCGGGAAGCCGTGGTCTTCCAGGCAGCGTTTGATAAAGGCTAGGATTTCGCTTTGGCGCGGGGTGAGCTTGATCATGGTAGAGGGTCTGTCTGTTTGTACAGGTGCTGTAATTATATACAGTGAAATGCGCTTGGCAATCCCGTTGATTGGGATATCCGTTGCGAGTGGCTTGTAACCCGTGGACGCTGCGGAACGTCTCGCACTGAGAACTTTGTTTGTCGAGGCGCTGAACTAGGCTGTAAGGCTACGTATCGGCTTGACAATTGATCAGCTTGAAACGTATGTTTCAAACAAGTGTTTGTTAGGTGGAGTGATCATGGCCCAGTCAGAAACTGTCGAGCGTATTCTCGATGCGGCAGAGCAGTTGTTTGCGGAGAAGGGTTTCTCCGAGACTTCTCTGCGCCTGATCACCAGCAAGGCTGGAGTCAATCTGGCCGCGGTGAATTATCACTTCGGCTCGAAAAAGGCCCTGATTCAAGCGGTTTTCTCGCGCTTTCTTGGTCCGTTTTGCATCAGTCTTGAGCGTGAACTGGATCGTCGTCAGGGCAAGCCGGAAGCTAAGGCAAGCCTCGAAGAGTTGCTGGAAATCCTTGTTGAGCAATCGCTCGCCGTAAAACCGCGCAGTGGTAATGATCTGTCGATTTTCATGCGTTTGCTGGGTCTGGCTTTCAGCCAGAGTCAGGGCCACTTGCGCCGTTATCTGGAAGATATGTACGGCAAAGTCTTCCGCCGTTACATGCAGCTGGTTTACGAAACCGCGCCGCGAGTTCCGCCGATCGAGTTGTTCTGGCGTGTGCACTTTATGCTCGGCGCCGCAGCCTTCAGTATGTCCGGGATCAAAGCCTTGCGGGCAATTGCCGAGAACGATTTTGGCGTAAACACCTCCATTGAGCAGGTGATGCGCCTGATGGTGCCGTTCCTGGCTGCGGGTATGCGCGCCGAAAGTGGCGTCACCGATGAGGCTATGGCTAAGGCACAATTGAAACCACGTAGTAAAAGTTCCGCCATAGCGCCCAAGCTGTAAGCCCTGACGGTGGGCGCGACAAGGCCAATCGGCTAAGCTAGCGCCCCATGTCGACCCTCGATTTCCTGCATATTTCCCTCACCGATCAGCAACTGTATGGCTTCGCTGCTGGGCACCTATTGCTGCGTCTGCCGGTTTCTACAGCGCTTAATGGGGCTGGTGAGCTCAACGGCTCCGGCTGTACGCCACGCGGCCTGCATCAGGTGCGCGCCAAGATTGGCGCCGGTTTGCCCTGCGGTGCTGTGCTGCGTGGTAGGCGCTGGACGGGTGAGGTATTCAGCCCCGAGTTGCAGGCGCAATTTCCTGGTAGTGACTGGATTCTGACTCGCATTCTCTGGCTTAGCGGCTGTGAGCTGGGCCGCAATCGGCTTGGTCGTGTGGATACCTTTCGCCGCTACATCTACCTGCACGGCACTCCGGACTCCGAGCCGATGGGCGTGCCGCTGTCCCATGGCTGCGTGCGTCTGCGCAATGCCGATTTACTCGACCTCTTTGCTCGCGTGCCTGTGCACTGCCGGGTGCTGATTGATGAAGCGCCGTGCCCCGATTGGGCCGCTGCTGATTGTTAAGGAAGGCTGCTATGCAAGGTTCTTTGATGCTGGATATCGGCGGTACTTGGCTGACCGCCGAGGATCGCCAGTTGCTGCGCCAGCCGGAAGTGGCTGGGCTGATTTTATTTGCGCGCAATATCGAATCGCCGCGCCAGGTGCGTGAATTGAGCATGGCCATTCGTGCCGTGCGCCCGGACCTGCTCTTGGCGGTTGATCAGGAAGGCGGGCGCGTGCAGCGCTTGCGCCAGGGTTTTGTGCGTTTACCTGCCATGGCTGCCATTGCCGCAAAATCCAATGCTGAAGAGCTGGCTGAACACTGTGGTTGGTTGATGGCCACTGAAGTGCTGGCTGTCGGGCTGGACCTGAGTTTTGCGCCGGTGCTGGACCTGGATTATCAACGCAGTGCGGTGGTTGGCACGCGTTCGTTTCACGGCGATCCGCACCGTGCGGCGCAATTAGCCGGCGCCTTTATCCGCGGCATGGCGGCTGCCGGCATGTCTGCCACCGGCAAGCATTTTCCCGGTCATGGTTG
>NKIE01000493.1 GCA_002256055.1 Pseudomonas sp. PGPPP3
TGCCAATGATGCTGGGTTGCGCCGGCCATGACCAGCAGCGAGCCATGACCCAACGACAGCGAGTGTTCGATGCGACTGCCGCCTTTGCGGCGCAGATCGAAGCGCCGTGCACCGCCAAGGCTGAGGGAGGCTATTAGCGGATTAGCCCCCAGCACAGCCTCGTCGTCGCTGTGCCAGCCCATTGAGTCCTGGCCATCGCGATAATAATTGAGCAGCACACCATTCAAGCGCTGCCCGGCCTCGGCCTGCACACGAGTACGTATCTCGGCCAACAAAGGCGTCCAGGGTAGCGGCTGATGGTTCAGACCGGCATAGCCGTAACGCGCCTCGCTGTCGCCATACCAGGCCAACAGGCGCGGCACCGGATGTTGGCGCCCATGTACAAACACCTCCGGCTGCTGCCATGGCACTTCGGTCAGCAACGTGGCCAGCCAGTGATCGGCGGTGGCCTGGTCAAGCCACGCCGGCTGCCAGCGCAGGTCGGCATCAGCCAGGGTCAGCGGTAGGTCGCTAAATAGATCCACGGTTATCTCGAACAACGGTACAGACGTCCATTACGCCCTAAACTTCCACATCCACCCACAGCCCCTGGCGCGGCAGTTGCTCCAACACCTGCGCATCAGCCTCATCCACCTCCCCCTCGGCCAGTTGCTCCGCGGTATAGCCACGGCGCTGCTGGCGGCGGCGCTGCTCTTGACGCAGCAGCTCCTCGGTTTCCTGCGGGTGACGCTTATCCAGGGTCACCGAGCTTTCGCTGGAGCTGGCCTGAACCGGCGTCACCGGCGGGATTTCCGGTCGTGGTTTGGGCACGTCCTGCTGCGCCGTCACCGGCTGCAGGCTGTGAGGAATGGGCGGCAACATGGCAGTTCTCTCATGTCCTTTGGTCAGACTGTCGGCCGTTCAGCCGGCGACTTGAACCGGCTGAAACAGCACTAACTACACTTTCGACCTACAACCAGTCGGCAAGTGCCGTCGCCCTGCGCACGGCGTTCCGTTACCATAGCCGGCTTTTTCACCGCGGGAGACAGGCATGGCGCAGTATCAACCGGGGCAACGCTGGATTAGTGACAGCGAAGCTGAATTGGGTCTTGGCACCGTCCTGGCAGAGGATGGTCGGTTGCTTACCGTACTCTACCCGGCCACAGGCGACACCCGTCAGTACGCTACCCGTAATGCACCGCTGACCCGTGTGGAAGGCTGGAAGCTTACCGTCCAGGAAGTCGACGACGTCGACGGCCTGCTGGTTTATCACGGCCTGAATGCGCAACACCAGCCGGTGACCATGCCGGAAACCCAGCTGTCGAACTTTATCCAGTTCCGCCTGGCCAGCGACCGCCTGTTTGCCGGGCAGATCGACCCACTGGCGTGGTTCAGCCTGCGCTACCAAACCCTCGCCCACACCAGCCGCCAACTGCAGTCATCGCTGTGGGGCCTGGGTGGCGTGCGTGCGCAACCGATCGCGCACCAGCTGCACATCGCCCGCGAAGTCGCCGACCGCAGCGCCCCGCGCGTATTACTGGCCGACGAAGTGGGTCTGGGCAAGACCATCGAAGCCGGCTTGGTGATCCATCGCCAGTTGCTCAGCGGCCGCGCCAACCGCGTGCTGATCCTGGTCCCGGAAAACCTCCAGCACCAGTGGCTGGTGGAAATGCGCCGGCGCTTCAACTTGCAGGTCGCCCTGTTCGACGCCGAGCGCTGCGCCGAGAGCGATGCAGACAACCCCTTCGAAGACAGCCAACTGGCGCTGGTGGCGCTGGAGTGGCTGCGTGACGACGACCGCGCCCAGGCTCACCTGCTGGCCGCAGACTGGGACCTGCTGGTGGTAGACGAAGCCCACCACCTGGTCTGGCACCCGGAACAAGCCAGCGCCGAGTATCAACTGGTGGAAGAGCTGGCCCGGCAGATCGCCGGCGTGCTGCTGCTGACCGCCACGCCTGAGCAATTGGGGCTGGACAGTCACTTCGCCCGCCTGCGCCTGCTCGACCCCGACCGTTTCCACGACCTGGCGGCCTTCCGCGCTGAAAGCGCGCAGTACCAACCGGTGGCCGAAGCCGTGCAGGAACTGCTCGATCAAGGCAAATTATCGAAGAAGGCCCGCGACGCCATTCATGGCTTCCTCGGTGCCGAAGGCGACGAGTTGCTGGCCGCCGTCGAAGGCGGTGACGACGACGCCCGTGCACGCATGGTCCGCGAACTGCTGGACCGCCACGGCACCGGCCGCGTGCTGTTTCGCAACACCCGCTCGGCGGTCCAGGGCTTCCCTGAGCGTGAACTGCACGCCTACCCGCTGTCATGCCCAGACGCCTATCTGGAACTGCCATTGGGCGAGCACGCCGACCTCTACCCGGAAGTCAGCTATCAAGCTCAGCCCGATGCCAGCGATGAAGAGCGCTGGTGGCGCTTCGACCCGCGCGTCGAGTGGCTGATCGACACCCTGAAGATGCTGAAAAAGGTCAAGGTACTGGTCATCTGCGCCCACGCCGAAACCGCCCTGGACCTGGAAGACGCCCTGCGCGTGCGCTCCGGCATCCCAGCCACGGTGTTCCACGAGGGCAT
>NKIE01000494.1 GCA_002256055.1 Pseudomonas sp. PGPPP3
CCGCTTCGGTGGACTACCTGATGTACTCCGGTTACGCCTGCCTGGCCTACTTCTGGGCTGACATGGCGCGTCTGGCTGCTGAGAAACTGGCTGCCGGTACCGACGAAGAGGCCTTCTACAAGGCCAAGCTGCAGACTGCGCGTTTCTACTTCCAGCGCATCCTGCCGCGTACCCGTGGCCTGGTCGTGACCATGCTGTCGGGCGCCAACAACTTGATGGACATGGCTGAAGAAGACTTCGCCCTGGGCTACTAAGTTGTAAGCCTGCCTTCGGGCGCAAAAAGCCGCGCACCTTCGGGTCCGCGGCTTTTTTGTGCGCGTTACAGTGGTCTGCGGCCATGCTCGCTTCAGTCTTAGTGCGTAGGTGTTGCCTGCCAAATGAGCGCTAATGGCGGTTTTGCGCACTGATCAGGTGTCGAAAAGATGCCAAGCAGGCAGAATGCTGGCCATTGCCGCCGCCGTTTGTTTGCCGCTATCTGGAGTTTGCTTTGTCGCGCTTTTCTGCCTTGCGCTTCGGTCATTTCTTACCTTCCCTGCTGTTGTTCGGTACAGGGCTGTTGGCGGCGAGTCTGGTTTCCCTGAGCGAGTTCTTTGTTTCGCTGTTCAATGTGCTGCCGACCCTGCTGCTTCTGCTGGGCGGCACCTTCTGCATGGTTTATAGCCGGCAACGTGAGCTGTTTCTCTTGCTCACGGTGTACCTCGGGTATTTTCTGCTGGATACGCAAACCGATTACTTTCGCGCCACCGGCCGGGTGCGCGAGGATGGTGCGCTGATTTTCCATCTCTGCTGTCTGCTATTGCCACTGCTGTATGGTTTGTATGCCGTATGGCAGGAGCGTACCCAGTTGGCGCAGGATCTGATTGCCCGAGCGGCGGTGTTGCTGGCTGTGGTCGGTGTGGCTGTGGCGCTGCAGCAGCGCTTTCCAGCTGCGCTGCTGGTCTGGCTGGCGGAGATCCGTTGGCCCGCGTTGCATGCGCCCTGGATGAGTCTGATCCAGTTGGTGTATCCGCTGTTTCTGCTCGCGTTTGTCGGCTTGCTGGTGCAGTACCTGCGCCAGCCTCGCCCGCTGCATGCGGCGCAACTGGTTGGTTTGTTGGGTTTATTGTGGATGCTGCCGCGGGTGTTCATTCAGCCGCAGGCGCTGAACATCATGAGCAGCCAAGTCATGCTGATGATCGCCGTGGCGGTGGCTCATGAGGCTTATCAAATGGCCTTTCGTGACGAGTTGACCGGCTTGCCTGGGCGGCGCGCACTGAATGAGCACTTACAGCGCCTGGGCCGTCAGTACGTAATTGCAATGGCGGACGTCGACCATTTCAAGCAGTTCAACGACACTCATGGCCATGATGTCGGGGATCAGGTGCTTCGCGTCGTAGCCGGGCAATTGCGCAAGATAGCGGGTGGAGGCAAGGCCTATCGTTATGGTGGTGAAGAGTTCACGCTGGTGTTCCCCGGCAAGACTATCGAGCAGTGTTTACCGCACTTGGAAGTGGTGCGTGCCGCAGTCGAGGGTTACCTGCTGCAATTGCGCGAGCAGGATAAGCGCCCGCGGGATGATCAGCAGGGGCGGCAGAAACGTGGCGCCAAGGCCGCAGGCAGTGTTTCCGTGACGATAAGCATCGGCGTGGCCCAGCGCCAGGCCACACACTTGACGACCGAGGCCGTGCTCAAGGCTGCCGATCAGGCGCTGTACAGCGCCAAAGGGGCTGGGCGAAATCGAGTGATGGCCCATGGTCAGGTGCGACGCGGCGCTGTGCGGGTGGCTGCTGCTGAGGCGTAAATGAGTCTTGCGTGACTTTTTATGTTTGGGCGGTCACGCAGTGACCCTTTTGCTATTTCTTGTTGTTCGCTACAATCCACGGCTGATTGAAATGGCTATCCCGCCAGTCTTTTTTCGTGAGGTTGCACATGGCTGACTACAAGGCGCCCCTGCGCGATATGCGCTTCGTCCTCAATGAAGTATTTGAGGTTTCCAAGCTGTGGGCACAATTGCCAGCCTTGGCTGAAGTGGTCGATGAAGAAACTGCCGCGGCCATTCTGGAAGAAGCTGGCAAGATCACCGCAGGCGTCATTGCCCCGCTCAATCGCAGTGGCGACGAAGAGGGTTGTGGCTGGACTGATGGTCGGGTCAATACTCCGGCAGGCTTCCCGGCAGCCTACAAAGCCTATGCCGAAGGCGGCTGGGTTGGCGTTGGTGGGGATCCAGTATTCGGTGGCATGGGCATGCCCAAGGCGATCTCGGCTCAGGTCGAGGAAATGGTCAACTCGGCCAACCTGTCGTTCGGCCTGTACCCGATGCTGACCGCCGGTGCCTGTCTGTCGATCAATGCTCACGCCAGCGAAGAGTTGAAAGAGCGGTACCTGCCGAACATGTATTCCGGCGTCTGGGCCGGTTCCATGTGCCTGACCGAGCCGCACGCCGGTACCGACTTGGGCATCATCCGCACCAAGGCCGAACCCCAGGCCGATGGCAGCTATAAGATTTCCGGTACCAAGATATTCATCACCGGTGGTGAGCACGACCTGACCGAGAACATCATCCATCTGGTACTGG
>NKIE01000495.1 GCA_002256055.1 Pseudomonas sp. PGPPP3
CGTACGGCGGCTTTGTACAGCACACGATCGGCCTGAGCGCGGGTGGCGCGCACGGCTGGACCTTTGCGGCTGTTGAGGACACGGAACTGGATGCCGCCGAGATCGGTGGCAGTGGCCATGGCTCCGCCGAGGGCATCGATTTCCTTGACCAGATGGCTCTTGCCGATCCCGCCAATGGCCGGATTGCAGCTCATCTGCCCAAGCGTCTCGACGTTGTGCGTCAGCAACAGGGTTTTTACCCCCATGCGGGCAGCAGCCAAGGCTGCCTCGGTACCAGCATGGCCGCCGCCGATCACGATCACATCAAAACGGGAAGGGAAATCCACCACGCACCTCGTGCCTGTTGAGAAATGGAGAGGTCTTCAATCTGGGTACTGCGAAGAGCCGGCAAGTATAGGGTCTTAGCCAGTCTGAAAGAAGCCTTCTGCACAAAAAATAGCCAGCCTGGAAAACGGGGCACGAGTGTCGGCTTATAAAGAATAAAAAGAATGAATTTATATAAAGCTTTATTTCTATGTTTATTTCTATACAGCACACTTTCTGTGGATAGATCGCTACAGGCCTTTATTCATAAGCCTTTCAGCCTGATAAAAAGCTGTGGTTATGCGGCTCTGGAGACCTTGGATAACCGGCTTAAGCCTGTGGATGAAACAGGTACTTATCAACAGGCGGGTTTTCCAACAGGTTTCAGGCCCACTTATGGACTGGGCTTAGGGGCAGTTTTCCACAGGGCTTATTCTTACTATCTGATGTTCACTGGCTAAAAAACAGGCAGCCGAAACCGCCCTCGGTCATGAGCAAGTTGAGTGCTAGGAAGAATGTAGTGCGGGTTGAGACGAAAGGTTCGTCAAGCCAACCCGCTTGCGGGCTTATTTGCCGATGCAGAAACTGGAGAAGATGCGCCCGAGCAGGTCATCGGAGCTGAAGGCACCAGTAATTTCACCGAGTACTTGCTGAGCTTGGCGCAAATCTTCGGCCAGCAGTTCACCTGCGCCGGCCAGGGTCAGTTGACTACGCCCATGTTCAAGGGCCGTGCTGGCCTGGCGCAGGGCTTCAAGATGGCGACGGCGGGCACTGAAACTGCTTTCAGCCGTCTGCTCGTAGCCCATGCAGGCTTTCAGGTGCTCGCGCAGAAGATCCAGGCCATCGGCGGATTTGGCCGACAGACTGATGGTCACATGACCGTCGTTACAGACTTCTAGGCCAACGCTCTCTTGGCTGAGGTCGGCTTTATTGCGAATCAAGGTGACCTTACTGGCGTCTGGGCGTTGTTCGAGAAACTCTGGCCACAATGAGAAAGGGTCGGCCGCTTCAGGGGCAGTGGCATCTACCACCAGCAATACCCGGTCAGCTTCACTGATGGCCTGCAGGGCACGGGCGACACCGATTTTTTCCACTTGATCATCAGTGTCCCGTAAGCCCGCCGTATCCACCACGTGCAAAGGCATGCCATCGATAAGGATGTGCTCACGCAACACATCGCGGGTGGTGCCGGCGATGTCGGTGACAATCGCGGCTTCACGTCCGGCCAAGGCATTTAGCAGGCTGGATTTACCGGCATTTGGCCTGCCGGCGATCACCACGGTCATGCCATCGCGCAGCAACGCACCTTGACCGGCTTCACGCAGTACCACTGCGAGGTCGCTGCGCACGGCATCCAGCAAGCCGAGTACATGGCCATCGGCGAGAAAGTCGATTTCCTCTTCGGGAAAGTCGATAGCCGCTTCGACGTAGATACGTAATCCAATCAGCTGCTCGGTCAGTGCATGTACGCGGCGAGAGAACTCGCCCTGCAGCGAGCGCAGAGCGTTGCGCGCTGCCTGTTCCGAGCTGGCCTCAATCAGGTCAGCGATGGCTTCGGCCTGAGCCAGATCGAGCTTGTCATTGAGGAAGGCGCGCTCGCTGAATTCGCCGGGGCGCGCCAGACGGGCGCCGAGTTGTACACAGCGACGCAGAAGCAAATCCAGCACCACCGGCCCACCGTGGCCCTGCAGTTCCAGAACATCTTCGCCGGTAAATGAATGCGGGCCAGGGAAATACAGGGCCAGGCCCTGGTCCAGCACATCACCCTCGGCGCCCTGAAAGGGGCCGTAGTGGGCATAGCGCGGCTGCAATTGGCGGCCGCTGATGGCCATGGCGATGCTTTGTGCCAGTGGCCCGGAGACCCGCACGATACCCACCCCACCCCGACCCTGAGCGGTGGCAACGGCAGCAATGGTGTCTGGGGTTACGAGCATGGCGGAGGTTCCTGAATAAAGGGCAGACAGCAAGACGCCCCACGAGGGGGCGTCTTGTTTACCTTAGCTGAGCGAAGCGGTTAAGCCTTCTGCGCGGCGGCGGCTTCGATCTTGCGAGTGATGTACCACTGCTGAGCAATCGACAAGCAGTTGTTGACCACCCAGTACAGCACCAGACCTGCTGGGAACCAGAGGAAGAAGAAGGTGAAGATGATCGGCATCAGCTTCATTACCTTGGCTTGCATCGGATCCGGCGGCGTTGGGTTCAGTTGCTGCTGGATAAACATGGTGGCGCCCATGATGCTCGGCAGCAGG
>NKIE01000496.1 GCA_002256055.1 Pseudomonas sp. PGPPP3
ATTGGCGACAACCCTGCGCGCATTCTGGAAATTCGACAGGGCCTGGTGGACGCCTTGAAAAACCCGGACGACTACCCGGCGATCATCCAACGCCGCGTACCGCGCCAGCTCAAGCACTTTGCCTTCGCCCCGCAGGTGAGCATCCACAACGACGCCCAGCGCCCGGTCACCGTGTTGGAAATCACCGCACCGGACCGCCCAGGCCTACTGGCACGCATCGGCAAGATCTTTCTCGACTTCGATCTGTCACTGCAAAATGCCAAGATCGCCACCCTGGGCGAGCGGGTCGAAGACGTGTTCTTCGTCACCGATGCCAAGCACCAGCCGCTGGCCGACGCCGAACTCTGCGCGCGCCTGCAGGCCGCCCTCACCGCCCAATTGTCAGACGCCAACGGCCCAACCGGCGGCGCAACCACCATTCGCTTTTAGGAAGCTGCACCACCGATGAACAGTGCCCTGAACCAGCTGCAACCCTACCCGTTCGAGAAACTGCGCGCGCTGCTGAGCGGCGTGCAGCCGGCTGCCGACAAGAGCCCCATTGCACTGTCGATTGGCGAACCCAAACACCGTTCACCGGCGTTTGTCGCTGAAGCGTTGGCCAGCAACCTCGAACAACTGGCGGTGTATCCCACCACCCTCGGCCTGCCGGCGCTGCGCGAAGCAATCCGCGACTGGTGCCAGCGCCGTTTCGGCGTGCCCGCCGACTGGCTGGACGCCGCGCGCCATGTGCTGCCGGTCAACGGCACCCGTGAAGCGCTGTTCGCCTTTACCCAGGCCCTGGTCGATCGCAAGGACGACGCCCTGGTGGTCAGCCCCAATCCGTTCTATCAGATCTACGAAGGCGCGGCCCTGCTCGCCGGCGCCCAGCCCCACTATTTGCCGTGCCTGGCTGAGAATGGCTTTAACCCCGACTTCGACGCCGTCAGCGCTGAGACCTGGCAACGCTGCCAGATTCTGTTTCTGTGCTCACCCGGCAACCCGACTGGCGCGCTGATTCCGCTGGCGACCTTGGAGAAGCTGATTGCTCTGGCCGACCAGTACGACTTCGTGATCGCCGCCGACGAGTGCTACAGCGAGCTGTACTTCGACGAACAGAGCCCGCCGGCCGGCCTGCTCAGCGCCTGCGTCAGCCTCGGCCGTAGCGATTTCAAGCGCTGCGTGGTGTTTCACAGCCTGTCCAAGCGCTCCAACCTGCCAGGCCTGCGTTCCGGATTCGTGGCCGGTGACGCCGACATCCTCAAGGGTTTCCTGCTCTACCGCACTTACCACGGCTGCGCCATGTCGGTGCCGACCCAGTTGGCCAGCGTCGCCGCCTGGAACGATGAAGACCACGTGCGCGCCAACCGCGACCTGTACCGCGCCAAGTACGACGCCGTGCTGGATATCCTCAGCCCCGTCATGGACGTACAGCGTCCGGACGGCGGCTTCTACCTGTGGGCCAAGGTCACTGGTGACGACGCCGCGTTCACCCGCGCGCTGTTCGCCCAGGAGCACGTCACCGTAGTGCCCGGCTCCTACCTGTCGCGCGACGTGGATGGTTTTAATCCAGGCGCCGGGCGCATCCGCATGGCCCTGGTCGCGCCGCTGGCCGAGTGCATCGAAGCCGCCCAGCGCATTCGTCACTTTCTGCAGAGTCAGCCGGCATGAACATCACCCTCTACGGCATAAAGGCCTGTGACACCATGAAGAAAGCCCGCACCTGGCTCGACGAGCAAGGCGTGAGCTACGTTTTTCACGACTACAAAGTCCGCGCTATCGACAGCGCCAACCTGCACAAGTGGTGTGACGAACATGGCTGGGAGAAAGTCCTCAACCGTGCCGGCACCACCTTTCGCAAGCTGGATGACGCTGCCAAAACTGATCTTGACCAAGACAAGGCCATCAGCCTGATGCTGGCCCAGCCGTCGATGATCAAGCGCCCGGTGCTGGACCTCGGTGACCGCACCCTGCTCGGCTTCAAGCCGGAACTGTATGCCCAGGCGCTGGCCTGAATCGAGCCAGCCACACCCAGAATTGACGCAATAAGGAAACTAACCATGTCGCAACAACTGTTCAGCCTGGCCTTTGGGGTCGGCACGCAAAACCGTCAAAACAACTGGCTGGAAGTGTTCTACGCCCAACCGCTGCTGAAGCCGTCGGCCGAACTGCTGGCCGCCATCGCGCCGTTTCTCGGTTACAGCGGCGGCAATCAGGCCATCAGTTTCAGCACCAGCCAGGCCGAGAAACTCGCCGAAGCCGTCAAGCCAATCGATGCCCTGCAGGCCGCCCTGCTGACCCGCCTGGCAGAAAGCGAAAAGCCTCTGGTCGCCACCCTGTTGGCAGACGATGCCGCCCTGACTTCCACCCCTGAGGCTTACCTCAAGCTGCACTTGCTGTCGCACCGTTTGGTCAAGCCCCACGGCCTTAACCTCACAGGTATTTTCCCGCTGCTGCCGAACGTAGCCTGGACCAGCCAGGGCGCGATCGACCTCGGCGAGCTGGCCGAACGTCAACTGGAAGCCCGTCTGCGTGGCGAGC
>NKIE01000497.1 GCA_002256055.1 Pseudomonas sp. PGPPP3
GAAGGTCGTGATGCGGCCGGCAAGGGTGGCTCGATCAAGCGCTTCATGGAGCACCTCAACCCGCGTGGCGCGCATATCGTCGCCCTGGAAAAACCCAGTGAAGCCGAGCGCGGCCAGTGGTATTTCCAACGTTACGTGCAGCACCTGCCAACCGCCGGCGAGATCGTTATGTTCGACCGCAGTTGGTACAACCGCGCCGGGGTCGAGCGCGTGATGGGCTTCTGCTCCGACGAGGAGTACCTGGAGTTCATGCGTCAGGCGCCGGAGTTCGAGCGCATGCTGGCGCGCAACAACATTCACCTGATCAAGTTCTGGTTTTCGGTCAGCCGCGAGGAGCAGCGCCGGCGCTTCAAGGAGCGCGAAAAGCACCCGCTCAAACAGTGGAAGCTCAGCCCCATCGACCTGGCTTCGCTGGACAAGTGGAACGACTACACCAAGGCCAAGGAGGCAATGTTCTTCTACACCGACACCGCCGATGCACCCTGGACCGTGATCAAGTCCAACTGCAAGAAGCGCGCGCGGCTCAATGCCATGCGTTATGTGCTGCACAAGCTGCCCTACACCGGCAAGGACTTGAAGCACATCGGTAGTCTCGACCCGCTGATCGTCGGCCGCGCCAATGTGGTCTACGAGCGTGGCGAACATATCGCTGATATGCCGTTGTTGTAGGTCTCAAGGCGTCTAGCTGGCGGGTGCGCACAGCGTTGTTACTGAGGGTGACTTTGGCTTTTGGTCTATACCATCTTTTGGTTGGCTGTGAGCTCTAGCGTGTTGGGCTCAACTGGTGCTTAGCCTGCAACAGAACCGCCATCTGGCTGTCTTGTTTGCTGGCAATACTGCGCCACACCAACAACAATAGAGCGCCCTCACTATGAAAAAACCTGCACTTCTGCTGGCTGGTCTAGCCCTGGCTGTTTCCGCCGGCCAAGCCGCTGCTTGGTCCCAACCGACCCACAAGAACATCGTCAAGGATGCCTTGGCGTTCATGAACTCGCCTTCTGCTACCGAGGAGATGCGCCGGGCGTATCAGTTCTACGTCGGTGCCGCTGGCAGTGAGGCCAAAGCGGGGGAAATCCTCGGTCAGGCGGCCTATGACGTGGACGACTTCAAGGACACCCGTCTTGGCGGTTGGTGGGTCGGCTACGAACATGCACCGGTGTGGGGCGCGGCCGCTTCGTTGGTCAACTACACCTCGTACTGGCACTTCATCAACATGGGCCGCCAGGGCGACAGCCATGGCAATGACCACGGTGGTTACGACTACCGCTACCACAAGGTCGACGGCAGCATCAGCGATGTCGACTGGTACGCCATGGTCTACCTGTACAACCGTGGGCTGAAAACCTCCGATTACGACAGCACTGAGGCTCACTATCGGCAAGGCAGTCGCTCGAACTGGAGCGAGCATTACGATGACTTCCAAGTTGCGGCCTTTCAGCCAATCGACAACCTGGCCAAATACTGGTTTGACCAGTTCAAGGCCGCTCCCTCACTGCAAACCATCGGCTTTGCCCTGCATGCCACTGGCGATGTAGCGCAGCCGCACCACACTTGGATCACCTCGGCCAATGGCCATTCCAGCTGGGAAGGCTGGGTCGACGATCACTATGCCAGCGAACAGCTGAACAACCCGGTGGCGGTGGCCAACCTGGTCGGCCAATACGATGCGCGCAAACCGGTGCGTGACCTGCTGACCCAGACCGCACAAGTCTCCTATCAGCACCCAGAGCCGCTGTATGACAGCAGCTACAACACCCGTCTGCGGGTAGCCAAGGAGCTGATTCCGGAGTCGATCGCGCTGACCGCGACGGTGCTGACTAAAGGTGCCAATCACTTCTACGGCCAGGGCGGGCTGTAAGGTGCGCACGCCATGGCGGCGTAACACCTGCCGTGGATTGCTGATGCTCTGGCTGGCGGGCTTTGGCCCGCTGGCCAGCGCGGCAGCCGATCTGCGCATCAACGACGTCTTGCTGCCGGGCAAGAGCATTGGCCTGCTTGAGCAAGCCCTGACCCGGGTCAAGTTCAACACCGACAAGGCCAACTTGCGCCAGGGCCTGGTGGAAAATTACCTGCTTGCCCGTGCGGTTGAGGCGGAGCTGAGCCAGGCCAATCGTCAGGACCTGGATGCCTTGGTGGACGCCGAGGCGGCCAACCTGATCGAGCAGGTCTATGGCCACAAACTACAGCACGACATCGTGCCTTTTTTGCGTGAGCCGAAAGCCCTGAGCAGCGCCCGCTTGCGTGAAGTGCTGGCACCCAAGGCCCAGGGCGTGGTGCTCAACAGCCTGTGGCTGAGCGAGGCACAGCAGGCCGCAGCGGCCCAGGTCGAGTTGATCAACTGGCAGTTTCCCGGGCAGCCCCGTCAGCGGCTGGACTTGCTGGCCCTGTACCAGGGCACCAGCGTGCAGGGCCAGGTTGAGCTGCAACAGGGCAATCTGGCCTTTATGGCGCAACTGGTGCGCGAACTGGCACAGCGTGACTACCTCTGGTATCAGCTCGGTCAGCAGGGGTTCA
>NKIE01000498.1 GCA_002256055.1 Pseudomonas sp. PGPPP3
TACTCGTCGCTTATTTGGAGCAACCAAATCACGCTCCTCGCGCCTTGCCTCGCGCAAAAACAGACTCCGGCACGGCCGCGAATGAAGCGTCAACAGACCCTAAAGCCATCTTTCTGCAGGAGTGTGCGCCATGACGACTTTCGACCCGCAAGCTGTTCTCGATAGCCTGGAAGCCGAATATGCGGCACGGGCAACGGCGATCCGCCGTGATCTGACCGGCAGTCATTCGGCGGATTCGGCCGAGCAGGCCGGCGAGCGGCAGAACGACGAGGTGTTGCAGGCGCTGCTGATCGAGGCCGAGCAGGGCCAGGCGCAGGCGGCCCAGGCCAAGCAGCGGCTAAGCGCCGGCACCTATGGCCTGTGCCAGCGTTGCGGCGTTGCTATCGCCCCGGCGCGCTTGCAGGCATTGCCGACCGCCGCCTTCTGTCTGGGTTGTGCCGATCTGGCGGAGTAAGCCAGGCAGACCGGCGAATGCCTTGCCAGTGCTCCGTGGCCGGCGCCAGAATGCGCACATCTTCCCGTGTGCGCCGCTCTGCCTGCTGGCGCGCCGCTTGCCTAAGGATTAGCCATGGCCGACTCGATAGCGACTGCCCTGCGGGTGGCGCCCGAAGCGTTGACCCGTCCATTTGATGCCGCTCAATTCAACTTCAACAGTACTGACGAGCTGGAGCCCTTTCGCGGTGTGCTCGGGCAGGAGCGGGCGGTGGATGCCCTGCAGTTTGGCGTGGCCATGCCGCGGCCGGGTTACAACGTCTATGTGATGGGCGAACCCGGCACCGGGCGCTTCTCGTTTGTGCAGCGCTACCTCAAGGCTGAAGCCAAGCGTTTGGCCACACCGTCTGACTGGGTGTACGTCAATCACTTCGACGAACCGCGCGAGCCGCGGGCGCTGGAGTTGCCGGCGGGCACGGCGAGTGCCTTTCTGGCCGATATCAATCACCTGATCGACAACCTGCTGGCGACCTTTCCGGCGGTGTTCGAGCATCCGTCGTACCAGCAGAAGAAGAGCGCCATCGACCGCATCTTTAACCAGCGCTACGACCGCGCCCTGGATGTAATTGAGCGCGCCTCGCTGGAAAAAGAGGTGGCCCTGTACCGCGACAGCAGCAACATCGCCTTCACCCCGATGAAGGACGGCAAGGCGTTGGACGAGGCCGAGTTCGCTCAGTTGCCGGAGGCTGAGCGCGAACGTTTTCACGTCGATATCTCGGCCCTGGAAGAGCGCCTCAACGAAGAGCTGTCGAGCCTGGCGCAATGGAAGCGCGAGTCGAGCAACCAACTGCGTCAGCTCAATGAAGAAACCATCAGCCTGGCGCTGCAGCCCTTGCTGGCACCGTTGTCAGAGCGCTACGCAGAAAATGCCGGGGTCGGCGCCTACCTGCAGGCGGTACAGGTCAACCTGCTGAAGACCGTCGTCGAGCAGTTGGTGGATGTAGACAAGGCGGACGCGCAAACCCGTAAGTTGCTGGAGGAGCAGTACAGCCCCAGTCTGGTGGTGGGTCATCACCATCGCGGTGGTGCGCCGGTGGTGTTCGAGTCGCACCCGACTTACGACACCCTGTTCGGCCGTATTGAATACACCACCGATCAAGGCGCGCTCTACACCAGTTCCCGACAGTTACGTCCGGGTGCGGTGCACCGTGCTAACGGCGGCTTTCTGGTGCTAGAGGCGGAGAAATTGCTGGGCGAGCCATTTGTTTGGGATGCGCTCAAGCGTGCCCTGCATTCGCGCCAGTTGAAGATGGAGTCGCCGCTCGGCGAGCTGGGTCGCATTGCCACCGTAACCCTGACGCCACAGATGATCCCGCTGCAGGTGAAGGTCATCATCATCGGCTCACGCCAGCTGTACTACACCCTGCAAGACATCGATCCGGACTTTCAGGAAATGTTCCGCGTGCTGGTGGATTTCGACGAGGACATTCCCCTGGTCGAAGACAGCCTGGAGCAGTTCGCGCAACTGATGAAAACCCGCACCTCGGAAGAGGGCATGGCGCCGCTGACGGCGGCCGCCGTGGCGCGAGTAGCCACCTACAGCGCACGTCTGGCCGAGCACCAGGGCCGTTTGTCGGCGCGGATTGGCGATCTCTTCCAGTTGGTTAGTGAGGCGGACTTTATCCGTCAGCAGGCGGGCGAGGCCTGCACCGATGTCGGCCATATCGAGCGCGCGCTCAAGGCCAAGGCCGTGCGTACCGGGCGGGTCTCGGCGCGGATTCTGGATGACATGCTGGCCGGCATCATTCTCATCGACACCCGCGGTGCCGAGGTCGGCAAGTGCAACGGCCTGACCGTGCTGGAAGTCGGCGATTCGGCGTTTGGCGTGCCGGCGCGGATTTCCGCCACGGTGTATCCGGGCGGCTCGGGCATTGTCGACATTGAGCGTGAGGTCAATCTTGGCCAGCCGATCCACTCCAAGGGCGTGATGATCCTCACCGGCTACCTGGGCAGCCGTTATGCCCAGGACTACCCGTTGGATATCTCCGCGAGTATCGCCCTGGAGCAGTCCTAC
>NKIE01000499.1 GCA_002256055.1 Pseudomonas sp. PGPPP3
TGTGGGTGGCGGTGGTGGTAACGCCGTCAATCACATGGTTAAAAACAATATTGAAGGTGTTGAGTTTATTTGTGCCAACACCGATGCCCAAGCGCTGGGCAAGGTCGGTGCACGCACCATCCTGCAACTGGGTACCGCTATCACCAAGGGCCTGGGTGCTGGTACCAATCCGGAAATCGGTCGCCAGGCGGCGATGGAAGACCGTGAGCGCATTACCGAAGTGCTGCAGGGCGCCGACATGGTGTTCATCACCACGGGCATGGGCGGCGGTACCGGTACTGGTGCGGCGCCGATCATTGCTCAGATCGCCAAAGAAATGGGCATCCTGACGGTCGCAGTTGTGACCCGTCCGTTCCCGTTCGAAGGCAAGAAGCGCATGCAAGTGGCCGACGAGGGCATTCGTGCGCTGTCGGAGTGCGTCGATTCGCTGATCACCATTCCCAACGAGAAGTTGCTGACCATCCTCGGTAAGGACGCCAGCCTGCTCTCCGCGTTCGCCAAGGCTGATGATGTGCTGACCGGCGCTGTGCGCGGGATCTCCGACATCATGCTGCGTGAAGGCCTGATGAACGTCGACTTCGCCGACGTGAAAACCGTAATGAGCGAAATGGGTATGGCGATGATGGGGACTGGCTGTGCCAGCGGCCCGAACCGTGCTCGCGAAGCCACCGAGGCTGCGATCCGCAATCCGTTGCTGGAAGACGTCAACCTGCAGGGCGCGCGTGGAATCTTGGTGAACATTACTGCTGGCCTTGATCTGTCCCTGGGCGAATACGCTGCAGTGGGCGAGATCATCGAAGCCTTTGCTTCCGAGCACGCCACCGTCAAGGTCGGCGCAGTGATCGATCCGGATATGCGCGATGAGCTGCATGTAACCGTAGTCGCTACCGGTCTGGGCGCGAAAATCGAGAAGCCGGTCAAGGTTATCGACAATACCGTGCACTCGGTGGTGAACAATTCGGTGTCGGCTCCGGCCGCTCGTCAGGACTCTGCTGCGGTGAATTACCGTGACCTGGATCGTCCGACTGTGATGCGCAATCAGGCTCACGCCAGCGCGGCTACAGCGGCCAAGCTCAACCCGCATGACGATCTGGATTACCTGGATATTCCAGCTTTCCTGCGTCGCCAGGCTGATTGATGAAATGTATCAGGAGCATTGGGGCGATTGGTGTTCAGCAAAGGTCGGTTCTGCTATCATCGCCGACCTTTATTGAAAACAATTCGCAACTTGCGCGCATACGGCCAAAGCCATGATTAAACAACGCACCTTGAAGAACATCATCCGCGCCACCGGCGTCGGTTTGCACTCGGGGGAGAAGGTATACCTGACCCTGAAACCGGCTCCGGTGGACACGGGTATCGTGTTCCGTCGTACCGATCTCGATCCGGTGGTGGAAATCGCCGCCCGTGCCGAGAATGTTGGCGAAACCACCATGTCGACGACCCTGGTCAATGGTGAGGTCAAGGTGGACACGGTAGAGCACCTGCTTTCGGCCATGGCTGGCCTGGGCATCGATAACGCCTACGTCGAGCTCTCCGCGTCAGAAGTCCCGATCATGGACGGCAGCGCCGGTCCCTTTGTGTTTCTGATTCAATCGGCAGGCCTGGAAGAGCAGGATGCGCCGAAGAAGTTCATTCGTATCAAGCGTGAAGTCACCGTCGAGGACGCTGGCAAACGTGCCACCTTCCTGCCGTTCGATGGCTTCAAGGTGAGCTTCGAGATCGACTTCGATCATCCGGTATTCCACAACCGTACTCAGTCAGCCTGCGTGGATTTCTCCAGCACCTCGTTCGTCAAGGAAGTCAGCCGTGCGCGGACTTTCGGCTTTATGCGCGATATTGAGTTTCTGCGGACGCAGAACCTGGCGCTGGGCGGCAGTGTGGATAACGCCATTGTGGTTGATGAGTTTCGCGTTCTGAACGAAGACGGCCTGCGTTATGAGGACGAATTCGTGAAGCACAAGATTCTCGATGCGATCGGTGATCTGTACTTGCTTGGTAACAGCCTGATTGGCGAGTTCCGCGGCTTCAAGTCCGGCCATGCACTGAACAACCAGCTGTTGCGCGCGCTCATTGCGCAGACGGATGCTTGGGAGGTCGTGACCTTTGATGACGCCAGTACGGCGCCCATCTCCTACATGCGCCCGGTTGCGGCGGTGTAAGCAATACCCGTTTCACCCTCCCTTATTAAGGCCACCTACGGGTGGCTTTTTTTATGCGCGTGGTTTGCCGGTTATTAACTGACGTTGTCAGGTTTTTTTACGTGGCTGGCCAAGCGCTCCAGGGCTGCGCGCAATTTGGGGTCGCTGATGCCGTCGGCCGTGGTCTGGATGCTTTCGGCGGCGGCGCTGGAAAGCACCATGCTTTGATTGGCGGGCTGCTGTGGATGGTAGGCGGGCTGGACCTTGAACAGGATGCGCTGCAGGCCGGCGAACTCCTCGATCAGCTGCAGTTGCCGTTGCAGGCGACGTTGCTGGTAGCGCAGGCGCGTCGCCCAGTGGCC
>NKIE01000500.1:0-349 GCA_002256055.1 Pseudomonas sp. PGPPP3
CCGCCGAGGCGATTTCATTGAGCAAACGCCGAGCCGGGTGACTGCCACGACTGAAGAAGGTCTTGTCCAGCACCGCCACTTTCAGCATCGGAATCTGCAAGCGCGCGATCAGGGCTTTCAGCGAATCCGGCAGAGTGCGGTCGTCGAGAATAAATTCGAACAGCATCGACACCAGGTTGATGACGTCCTCATCCACCTCGCCCACCACACGCGCCTTGCCACTCTTGGCGCTGGCACGGCCGAGCAGAGACTCCAGCTGATTGCGTAGGTCAAACTCGTCGGCTGCCGCGGCCGACTGCCCCGGTAAACGCTGTTGAATATGCGACAGCAAGCGCATCAGATCATTGCT
>NKIE01000500.1:359-2499 GCA_002256055.1 Pseudomonas sp. PGPPP3
TAACTCACGGGCGGGCATGCCACTACCGCGCACCTCTGCCAACAAGGACTGCAACACGCCAAAGACTTCCTGCATGCCCTCATCGCCAGCGCCGCCAGAACCATCAGCGGCGACTGCAGCACCATCAGCACGAGCACCGCGGCCGGCAGCTGAGCGCTCGGGATTACGCCGCGGCGGAGCGGACTTAAGTTCTGGTAGCACGCCAGCAGTAATAAGCAGCTGATTAACTTCGGCATACAGCTGATCGAGATCCCCCAACACCGACTTCTCGAACAACTTGAAGATGATCAGTTTGACCTTGATCTCCACGCCGAGATCACGGCAGGCCTCAAGGAACGCCTCACAGAGCGCACGCGGGCCTATTGGATTGTTCTTTTCATCGATTTTCTTGCTGACCAGCGCAGCCAGGCGAGCAGTCAGGTGCCCGAGCGCCACGCCATCACGGTTAATCACCTTGGAAACCATGGCATCGACGGCCACCGACTCTTCCAACTGATCATCCTGCACCAGAGACAGACCGTCGAAAGACACCGCATCCAACACCGGAGCCTTGCCGATTTCATACTGATTAAGAGTGGCGAACGCCTCAAATATCTTCTGCAGAAAACCACGCTCGATGGTTTTGCGCTTCAAGCGCAAATCGCGCATGGCTTCAAAAAAGGAATTTTGCTCGACGTTGCTAGTGGCCCGATCAGCCATTTCAAACAGCGAATCATCGGCACTGTCGAACAGCCCCTGTAGGGCTTGCTTGAGCTGCTGAGCAGCCTTGTCACGCACTTGAGTAAGCGCCACGGGCAGTCTTCCTACCGGCGAAATGGGCGGGTGCTGAGGGGCGACCTTATTCAGGTGCACCACGTTCGCATCGGTCATTGCGAGTCTCCCGCAGAGGGCGCCACAAAGGCAAACCCAGCTGCACAGCGATCAACAGGGCGTCGTCCATAACGTCAAGGGCCTGGCGTCAAATCAAATGAGTAATCTCATTATAGGGACGAGCACGCCACCACCAAGCTACCAGACCTGCAGACATGACCTGCGTCACAGATGCACGCCAGCAACCTGCGAACGGTTGCTGACAAACGACCAGCGCACTCCCACGTTGTAGCAGAAAGCCGGCCGAACAACACAACCGACGCTGCGCGCGTGGCCCACACCCCCTATAATCGCGCCATTCTGAATGCGGAGCCCGCCATGCCCAACCTGACCCTTGCCGACCTGCGCGACGAAATCACCGCCAACGTGCAGACCGCCCTGCGCGAAGACGTGGGCAGCGGCGACATCACCGCTCAACTGATTACTGCCGAGCGCAGCGCAAGCGCACGCATCATCACCCGTGAGGCCGCGACCATTTGCGGCACAGCTTGGGTCGATGAGGTGTTCCGCCAACTGGACCCACGCGTCAACGTTACATGGCTGGTGCAAGACGGCCAACGCGTCACTGCCGACCAGACCCTTTTCACCCTGCAAGGCCCAGCTCGTGCATTGCTCAGTGGTGAGCGCAGCGCACTGAATTTCCTGCAGACCCTGTCCGCCGTCGCCACCCACAGCCAGCACTACGCCGACCTAGTTGCCGGCACCCAGGTGAAACTGCTCGACACTCGCAAGACCCTGCCCGGCCTGCGCCTGGCGCAGAAATATGCCGTGACCTGCGGCGGCTGCCACAACCACCGCATCGGCCTGTACGACGCTTTCCTAATCAAGGAAAACCACATCGCCGCCTGCGGCGGCATCGCCCAGGCGATTCAAGCCGCACAGCAGATCGCCCCCGGCAAACCAGTGGAAGTGGAAGTAGAAAGCCTCGAAGAACTGCAACAAGCCCTAGATGCCGGCGCCGACATCATCATGCTCGATGAACTCAGCCTGGAAGACATGCGCACCGCCGTAAACCTCACCGCCGGCCGCGCCAAACTCGAAGCCTCCGGCGGCATCAACGCCAGCACCCTGCGCAGCGTGGCCGAAACAGGAGTGGATTACATATCACTGGGCACGCTGACCAAGGATATAAAGGCGGTTGATTTGTCGATGCGATTGAGTCTTTGACGGCAAAGCAACCAAGGATCGCGAATAGAACTCGGCGCATACAAGAGCGCTCTACTCCCCCCCTATCGATGCACCTCAGTTCGTCAGCGGGGAAGAGGATGGC
>NKIE01000501.1 GCA_002256055.1 Pseudomonas sp. PGPPP3
CATGTGCAGGGCCAGAGCCTTGCCCACGGTGTGACCGAAGCCTGGCAGAACGTTCAGCACGCCGGCCGGGATACCGGCTTCGAGGGCCAACTGGGCTAGGCGAATGGCGGTCAGCGGCGATTTCTCGGAGGGTTTGACGATCACCGAGTTACCGGTCGACAGGGCCGGGCCGAGTTTCCAGCAGGTCATGATCAGCGGGAAGTTCCACGGCACGATGGCCGCAACCACACCCACCGGCTCACGGGTGATCAGGCCCAGCTCGTCGTGCGGAGTGGCCGCCACTTCGTCGTAGATCTTGTCGATCGCCTCACCGCTCCAGCGGATCGCCCGCGAGGCGCCCGGCACGTCGACACTCAGGGCATCGCCAATCGGCTTGCCCATATCGAGGGTTTCCAGCAGGGCCAGCTCTTCGGCGTGGGCATCCATCAGATCGGCGAAGCGGATCATGATCTTCTTGCGCTCGACCGGCTTCAGGCGCGACCACACGCCCGATTCGAAAGTGGTGCGGGCATCGGCTACGGCCAGTTCGGCATCGGCCAGATCACAGCTGGCAACCTTACCCAACAGGCGGCCATCGACCGGGCTGATGCAATCAAAGGTGGCTTTGGACACAGCGTCGGTGGACTCGCCGTGGATAAAAGCGCGGCCTTCAATCTGCAGTTGCTGGGCACGTTGCTCCCAGTCGGCGCGGGTCAGGGTAGTCATGGGAGCGTCCTCTTTATTAATGCTCTTTATTAGTAGAGCAGTGCGCTGCACGAGCGGCGCGCACTGTCAAAAATTCTGCAAGGCCAACCAACAGGCGGACATGCCCGCAACCCTAAACCAGGGCAGCGTTCTATTTCAATATTTTTTACACTCGCGCCGGCAAAAGCCTTGTCATGTTCGTTTTATTAAACATAGACTGCGCCACTTGTGGCCTGTGATCAGCGCCACGCTTACCTTGTTCGTAGCCCACGTCTTCGGTAATCCTCTAAAAATGCTCAATAAAAACAACAAGCTCGACCCGTTCTGGATGCCCTTCACCGCTAACCGCCAGTTCAAGGCCAAACCGCGCCTGCTCGAGAGCGCCGCCGGCATGTACTTCACCAGCAGCGACGGCCGCCAGGTGCTGGATGGCACCGCTGGCTTGTGGTGCTGCAACGCCGGCCACGGCCGCAGCGAGATCACCGAAGCGGTAAGCAAGCAGATCGCCAAGCTGGATTTTGCCCCGACCTTCCAGATGGGCCACCCGCTGCCATTCGAACTGGCCGAGCGCCTCGCCGACATCGCCCCAAAGGGCCTGAACAAGGTGTTCTTCACCAACTCGGGTTCGGAGTCGGCGGACACCGCCCTGAAAATCGCCCTGGCCTACCAGCGCGCCATCGGCCAGGGCACCCGCACCCGTCTGATCGGCCGCGAACTGGGCTACCACGGCGTCGGCTTCGGCGGCATCTCGGTCGGCGGCATGGTCAACAACCGCCGCGCCTTCGGCCTGCAACTGCCAGGTGTCGACCACCTGCCACACACCCTGGACGTAGCGCGCAACGCCTTCAGTAAAGGCCTGCCAGAATTCGGCGTAGAAAAAGCCGACGAACTGGAACGCCTGGTCACCCTGCACGGCGCGGAGAACATCGCCGCCGTGATCGTCGAGCCGATGTCCGGCTCCGCCGGGGTGATTTTGCCGCCAGTTGGCTACCTGCAGCGCCTGCGCGACATCACCCGCAAGCACGGCATCCTACTGATCTTCGACGAAGTGATCACCGGCTTCGGCCGCGTCGGCGAAGCCTTTGCCGCGCAGCGCTGGGGCGTGACCCCGGACATCCTGACCACCGCCAAGGGCCTGACCAACGGCGCCATCCCGATGGGCGCGGTATTCGCCCACGAGGACATCTACCAGGCGATGATGAGCGGCCCGGACAGCGCCATCGAGTTCTTCCACGGCTATACCTATTCCGGCCACCCGGTGGCCTGCGCCGCCGCCTTGGCCACCCTCGACATCTATCAGCGCGAGCAGCTGTTCCAGCAGGCGATCAACCTGGAAGGCTACTGGAGTGACGCCCTGCACAGCCTGCAAGGCTTGCCCAATGTGCTGGATATTCGCAGCATCGGCCTGGTCGGCGGCGTGCAGCTGGCGCCGAATGCCGAGGGCGTCGGCAAGCGCGGCTTCCAGGTGTTCGAGCAATGTTTCCAGGACGACCTGATGGTGCGCTGCACCGGCGATACCATCGCCATGTCGCCACCCCTGATCGTCGAAAAGGCGCAGATCGACACCCTGATCGACAAGCTCGCCAACGCCATTCGTAAAGCGGTTTAACCCCCCACTTGGAAAGCCCTATGAACATCGACCAAATCGTTGATTTTGCCCAATCCAGCGCCACCCCGGAACACTACCGCCCGGCACCGGAAAAAGTCCTCAAAGGCGACCCAGCGCAAAGCGTCACCACCCACAACGCCAGCCCCTGCGGCCAGTTCAACACCCGCATCAGGGAAGGCGCACCGGGGCAGTGG
>NKIE01000502.1 GCA_002256055.1 Pseudomonas sp. PGPPP3
ATGTCGATGGGGCGCACCGACAGCCGGCGCGCCGGCGGGGTGGCGATGATCGACAGGGCGCGCATGCCAGACACAGCCATGTTGAGGGTGCGCGGGATCGGCGTGGCAGTCAGGGTGAGAATGTCGACCTCGCTGCGCAGGGCTTTTAGCTGCTCCTTCTGGCGCACGCCGAAGCGGTGTTCTTCGTCGATGATCACCAACCCGAGGTTCTGGAATTTGACATCGTCTTGCAGCAGTTTGTGGGTGCCGATGACGATATCGATTTTGCCCTCGGCCAGCTTGCCAACGGCTTCGGCCACTTCCTTGTTGGACTTGAAGCGACTCATCACCTCGACATTCACCGGCCAGTCAGCAAAGCGGTCGCGGAAGCTGTTGTAGTGCTGTTGGGCGAGCAGGGTGGTGGGCACCAACACGGCAACCTGACGGCCGCTGTGCACGGCAATAAAGGCTGCGCGCATGGCTACTTCGGTTTTGCCGAAACCGACGTCGCCGCAGACCAGGCGATCCATCGGCTTGCCCGAGAGCATGTCGGCTTTAACCGCGTCGATGGTGGTTTGCTGGTCGGGTGTTTCTTCGAAGGGGAAGCCGGCGCTGAAGGTGGCGTAGTCGGCCATTGGGTCCTTGAACGCATAGCCTTCGCGGGCGGCGCGGCGGGCGTAGATGTCCAACAGCTCGGCGGCCACATCGCGTACCTGTTCGGCGGCCTTGCGCTTGGCCTTCTGCCAGGTTTCCGAACCGAGCCGGTGCAATGGCGCCAGGGCGTCGTCGCTGCCGGTGTAGCGGGCGATCAGGTGCAGGCTGGCGACCGGCACATACAGCTTGGCCTCTTCGGCGTACATCATGGTCAGGAACTCGGCGGCCTGGCCGTCGATTTCCAGGGTGACCAGGCCCAGGTAGCGGCCGACGCCGTGGTCGATATGCACCACCGGCGCGCCTTCGCGCAGTTCGGCGAGGTTCTTGATCACGGCATCGTGGCCGTCGCTGCGTTTGTCGCGGCGACGGCGTTGCATTACCCGTTGACCGAACAGCGGGCTTTCGGCAATCAGGGCCAGGGCGGGTTGATCCAGCAGCAGGCCTTCGTCCATCGGCGCGATGCTGACGGCCAGACGCTCTTTGCTGGCGAGAAACTCGGCCCAGCCATCCACGGTTTGTGGGCGCAGGTTCAGGCGCGCCAGCAACTCCAGCAAGACTTCACGGCGGCCAGCGGATTCGGCGCTGAACAGCACGCGACCGGGGAACTCGTCGAGGAAGGCGGCCAGTCTGGCCAAAGGCTGGTTAGCCTTGGCTTCAATCGCCAGGTTCGGCAGTGGACGGGCGGCGAAGCATTCGCGGCCGACGCCAGGTTCGATAGCTTCCGGGTTGGCGACTACCCGTGGCCATTGCTTGAGGCGGGCGAAGCAGTCTTCGACCGGTAGGAACAACTCGGCGGGCGGCACCAGTGGTCGCTCCAGGTCGCCGCTCCGCTCTTCGTAGCGGTTGCGCACGTCGTGCCAGAATTGCTCGGCAGCCTGTTCGATGCCGGGCAGGGAGAATACCTGGGTGTCTTCGGGCAGGTAGTCAAACAGGCTGGCGGTTTCTTCGAAGAACAGCGGCAGGTAGTACTCGATGCCGGCCGGGGTGATGCCGCTGGCCATATCCTGGAAGATCGGGCAGCGGCGGAAATCCACATCGAAGCGCTCGCGAAAGCGCGCACGGAAGTCGGTGACGGCCTTTTTATCCAGCGGGAATTCGCGAGCCGGCAGCAGGCGGATCGACTCGACCTTGTCGATCGAACGTTGGGTTTCCGCGTCGAAGGTACGCAGGGTTTCGATTTCGTCATCGAACAGGTCGATGCGATAAGGCAACTCGCTGCCCATCGGGAACAGGTCGATCAGGGCGCCGCGCACGGCGAACTCACCGTGTTCATACACGGTGTCGACGCAGCGATAGCCGGCCGACTCCAGGCGCGTGCGCATCTGCTCGACGTTGAGCTTCTGGCCCACGTCCAATACCAAACTGGTGCCGAGCAGAAAGCGCGTCGGCGCCAGGCGGTGCAGGGCAGTGGTGATTGGTACCACCAACACGCCGCGGCTTAGCTCCGGCAGGCGATAAAGGCTGGCGATGCGCTGGGAGATGATGTCCTGGTGCGGCGAGAACTGGTCGTATGGCAGGGTTTCCCAGTCGGGAAAGTGCAGCACGGACAGTTCCGGGGCAAAAAATCCCAGCTCTTGTTCAAGGCGCTCGGCACTCTGGCTGTCGGCAGTCAGCAGCAGAGTGAAACGTTTGGCGGCAGTCGCCGCCTCGGCAATCGCCAGAGACAGCGCAGCACCGGGCAAATTGCCCCACTCTTGTTTAGCAGAGAAGTGTTTGCTGCTGGCGGCGGGAAGGCTGGGTAGGCGCAGTACAGGCACGGTCGGCTCGCGGACGTGACGAGAAAGGCGCGATTGTAGCGGGGGTGACCACTGAATGGCAGTCGCTAGCGGCTATGTCGGGCATATCG
>NKIE01000503.1 GCA_002256055.1 Pseudomonas sp. PGPPP3
CATCGCGCAGCCGCCCATGCCGCCGAACAGGCCGGAGACCATATTGGCCGCGCCCAGGGTCACGCACTCGCGGTCTGGATAGCCACGGCTGGCGGTGATTTCGTCGGTCAGATTGAGGGTCAGCAGGGTTTCCAGAATGCCGACCAGGGCCATCAGCAGGGCATAGGGGGCGATGATGCGCAGGGTGTCCAGATTCCACGGCACCTGTGGCAGGGCCAGTTCAGGCAGGCCGCCGGCGATATGGGCCATGTCGCCTAGGGTGCGGGTGGGCAGGCCGAGCAGGTACACCACCAGGCCGACGCCGAGAATTGCCACCAAGGCCGGCGGCACGCTGCGGGTCAGGCGTGGCAGCAGGTAGACGATGGTCATGGTCAGCGCCACCAGGCCGAGCATCAGGTACAGCGGGTGACCACTGAGCCAGGTTTCGCCGGCTTTGAAGTGCTCCAACTGGGCCAGGGCGATGATGATCGCCAGGCCGTTGACGAAACCGAGCATCACCGAGTGCGGCACCATGCGGATCAGCTTGCCCAAGCGCAGCAGGCCGAACAGGCTCATCAGCAGTCCACCGAGCAGCACGGTGGCGAGCAGGTACTGCACGCCGTGCTCAACCACCAGCGCGACAATCACCACTGCCATCGAGCCGGCGGCGCCAGAAACCATACCCGGTCGGCCGCCGAGCAATGCGGTCAGTGTGCAGATGATGAACGCGCCGTAGAGCCCCATCAGCGGGTTGAGGTGGGCCACCAGGGCGAAGGCGATGCATTCGGGCACCAAGGCAAACGAGGTGGTAAGCCCGGCAAGAATGTCGCTGCGCAGGTGTTTGGCGTGCATGGTTTCAGCTCGGGCGGCAGTGGGGCTGGGGCGCGCATGCTACGGGGTTGCCGACATGCCGGCCAGTCACGCGCCCTGCGCGATGCTCAGGCCTTGAGCAGTGCCGCGACCTCGGCGCTGCTGAGCACCTTGCCGACTGACACCACTTTGTCGTCAATCACCAGTGCCGGCGTGGACATCACGCCGTGGGCGGCGATGGCGGCGAAGTCGGTGACTTTCACCACCTCGGCACTCAGGCCGAGATCGTGCAGGGCGGCCTTGGTGTTGTCGGTCAGGGGGACGCACTTCTTGCAGCCGGAACCGAGGATTTTGATGATCATGGGATGCTCCACAGGTCAGATAAGCAGGTAAGAAAAGGCATTGAACAGATAGCCGATCAGCACGATACCAACCACCACAATGCTGAAGAACAGCGCCAGCAGCGGCGCCTTGATCACCTTCTTGAGCATGATCAACGACGGCAGCGACAGTGCCGTGACCGCCATCATAAAGGCCAGCGCGGTGCCCAGGCCGACGCCCTTGGCAACCAGTGCTTCGGCTATCGGCAGGGTGCCGAAAATATCGGCATACATGGGCACGCCGACCAGGGTAGCCAGTGGCACCGACCACCAGTTGGCCTGGCCCAGCAGTGACTCGATCCAGGCCGCCGGAATCCAGTTGTGGATGGCTGCACCGATGCCGACGCCAATCAGCACATACAGCCACACGCGGCGGAAAATATCGCTGACCTGGGACCAGGCGAATTGCGCCCGCTCACGCTGCGTCAGTTGCTCTTGGGGGATGTCGAGCACCGGGCTGTGCAGGACGAATGCTTCGACATAACGCTCCATCTTGGCCCGGCCGATCAGCGTGCCGCCCAGCACCGCCAACACCAGGCCGACCAATACGTAGGCCAGGGCAATCGACCAGTTGAAGATGCTCGCCAGCAAAATCACCGAGGCCAGGTCCACCAGCGGTGAGGAGATCAGAAAGGCAAAGGTCACCCCCAGCGGCAGGCCAGCGCTGGTGAAGCCAATAAACAGCGGGATCGATGAGCACGAGCAAAACGGCGTGATGGTGCCCAGCAGGGCGCCGCTAAGCCGGGCCTTGAAGCCGCTCATGCCGCCGAGAATGCGCCGTGTGCGCTCCGGCGGAAAATAGCTCTGCACCCAGGAAATGCTGAAGATCAGCACGGCCAACAGGATGAAGATCTTGATCACGTCGTAGATGAAAAAATGCAGGCTGGCACCGACCCGGCTGCTCAGGTCCAGGCCAAAACCGTCTTCCAGCAGCACGCGCACCAGCCAACTCAGCCAGTCCATGCGCAGCAGTTGGTCGTTCAGCCATGTGAACAGTTCCATGTCTCAGATCCTTTCCGTGTGGTTGCTTTGCTCGTACCAGCCCTTGCTGCTGTTGACCATGCGCACCAGCCAGAGCATCACCGGCACTTCGATCAGCACGCCGACCACGGTCGCCAGGGCGGCACCGGAGTTGAAGCCATACAACACGATGGCGACGGCCACCGCCAGCTCAAAGAAGTTTGAGGCGCCGATCATGGCCGCCGGCCCGGCGATATCGTGGCGGACCTTGAGGCGCCGGCACAGCCAATAACCGAGGGCGGCGATCAACAGAGTCTGCAGCAGAAT
>NKIE01000504.1 GCA_002256055.1 Pseudomonas sp. PGPPP3
CGGAGGGGCCATCAACTTCTTGTCGAAGTCGCTGGTCAGCGCATCGGTACGCGACAGCGAGGCCGCCGGCGGCAGGAAGTAAGCATTCAGCACATAGCCCTGATCCTCATCCGGCACCAGCGAGCCTGGCACGCGGGAAAACAGGCCAATCGTCAGTGCGATCATCCCGGCGAACAGCAACAGGCCGATAAACGAACGCTTGAGGAAGAACGCTACACCCGCGCCATAGCCGGCAGTCATCTTGTCGAAGAAGCGGTTGAACACGCGGAACGGTGCAATCGGTTCCTTGTGCTCGTTTTTCAGCAGCAGCGCACACAACGCCGGCGACAAGGTCAGGGCGCCGATGCCGGAAATCACCACCGACATGGCGATGGTGATGGCGAACTGTTTGTACATCTCGCCGGTCAGGCCGCCGAGGAAGCCCACCGGCACGAACACCGCACAGAGCACCAGAACGATGGCGATGATTGGCCCGGTCACCTCCTCCATGGCCTTGATCGCAGCATCGCGGGCGTTGAGTTTTTCCGTGCGCATCACCCGCTCGACGTTCTCTATCACCACGATAGCGTCGTCCACCACGATGCCGATGGCCAGCACCAGGCCGAACAGGGTCAGCAGGTTGATGGAGAAACCCAGCAGGTACATACCGGCAAAGGTGCCGACCAGCGATACCGGAATCGCCAACACCGGAATCAGGGTGGCGCGCCAGTTCTGCAGGAAGATAAACACCACCAGCACCACCAGCACCAATGCCTCGGCAAAGGTGTGGATAACCTCCTCGATGGAGACTTTAACGAACACCGTGGTGTCGTAAGGAATCTTGTAGGTTATCCCGGCCGGGAAGCGCTCGGACACCCGCGCCATCGTATCGCGTACGGCTTGCGCAACATCCAGGGCATTGGCACCGGGCTGCAGGTAGATGCCGAAGGAGGCGTTGCGCTTGCCATTCAGCGAGGTCACCAAGGAGTAGTCCTGGGCGCCCAACTCGATACGTGCCACATCACCCAAGGTCAGGCTGGCACCACTCTGATCGGTACGCAGAATGATCTGCTCGAACTCTTTGGGATCGGCCATACGGCCCTGGGTGGTGACGGTGTAAGTGAAGGCTTGCGGCTGGTTGAGCGGCTCCTGACCGAAGCTGCCAGCAGCAAACTGCGAGTTCTGCTCGCGAATGGCGTTGACCACATCCGTAGACGTCAGGTTGTACTGCGCCAGCTTGTCCGGACGCAGCCAGATGCGCATGGAGTAATCCTTGGCCCCGAACTGAGTCACATCACCGACGCCGGGCAGGCGCTTGAGTTCGTCAATCACGTTGATCAAGGCGTAGTTGCTGATGGTCACCGGATCTTTGGAATCATCCGGGGAGAACATCGACACCACTTGCAGGATGTCTGCCGACTTCTTCACCACCGTCACGCCCTGGCGGCGGACTTCTTCCGGCAGTTTGGCCAGGGCGGCCTGCACTCGGTTGTTAACGTCGATGGTGGCCTGATCGGGGTCGCGACCCACTTCGAAGTACACCGACAACGCCATGCTGCCGCTGCCCGCCGAGGTGGACTGCTGGTAGATCATGCCCTCCACGCCGTTGATTTGTTGCTCCAACGGTGCCGCCACGGTTTCGGCGATTACCTGAGCACTGGCGCCCGGGTAGTTGGCCGTGACCTGTACTTGCGGGGGCAAAATTTGTGGGTACTGGGCAATCGGCAGCGACTGAATCGCCGCCAAGCCTGCCAGCAGGATGACGATGGAAATGACCGTAGCGAAGATCGGCCGGTCAATAAAGAAACGTGAGATCACCTGGCCCGCTCCTTATGGTTGCTTGGCAGCAGTCGGCTCAACGACCTTGACCGGCTGGTCCGGGCGCACGCGCATCAGGCCGTCGACAATGACCCGATCACCCGCATTGATGCCGGAGCGAATCACCCAGCGCCCTTTGACGGTGAACTCGGTGTCCACCGGACGCGCCCGGGCAATGCCGGCCTCGTCGACCACAAACACCAGATTGCCTTGCGGGCTCTGCGCCAGCGACTTCTCTGGCACGGTGATGGAGTTCGGCCGGGAAATGCCGGAAATCCGTACACGCACAAACTGCCCTGGCAGCAGGCTCTGCTCCGGGTTGGGGACGATGGCACGCGCACTGACAGTGCCGGTGCCTTTGTCGATCAAGCTGTCGGTGAAGTCCACCTTGCCCGGCAACGGATACACGCTGCCATCACCAAACAGCACCTCGGCGGTGAGTTTCTGGTCGGCCGGCAACTGCACCCTGCCGTTCTGTACCGCTTCGCGCAGCTTGGCGGCTTCGCGGTCGGCGTAGGCGTAGTTGACGTAGATCGGGTCAAGCTGGGTGATCTGGGTCAGCAGGCTGGCGTTAGGGTCATTGGCCACCATCAGGCTGCCCTCGGACACGGCTTCCTTACTGGTGATCCCGGAAATTGGCGCTTCGACCGTGGTG
>NKIE01000505.1 GCA_002256055.1 Pseudomonas sp. PGPPP3
TGCGCGTGAAATGGCCCCCGCTGTCGTTGCAGGACTTGGCAAGGGAACAACCATTACCGGCGTCCTGCGCCTAACCGGGGACCATTTCGCGCGGCAACGCGGCTCACGATGAAACGGCAACAGACCCTAGCCCAGCAGGATCACTGCCCAAACACTACCAATCAGGCTCAGGGCAACAAACTGAGCGGCACTGCCCATGTCCTTGGCGTTTTTTGACAATGGGTGCAGGTCCAAGGAGATGCGATCAATGGCCGCTTCGATGGCCGAGTTGAGCAACTCGACGATCAGCGCTAGCAGACAGGCAGCAATCATCACTGCCCGTTCGCCGCGACTGACATCAAAGAAGAACGCCAGCGGGATCAGCACCACATTGAGTAATACCAGTTGGCGGAAAGCCGCTTCGCCGCTAAAGGCCGCCTGCAGGCCCGCCAGCGAATAACCACCAGCATTAAGAATACGTTTCAGACCGGTCTGGCCTTTGAATGGCGACATAAGCACTACAACCACAATAAGAAAGGCCGACAGGCTAGGTGCCTGCCAGTTAAAAAAATGTGAAATCAGCTGTCTGGTATCGATTCCAGTTGCTGCAACAGCAATGCCGCCTGGGTCCGCGTACGCACTCCGAGTTTGCGGAAGATCGCCGTCACATGGGCCTTGATGGTGGCTTCCGATACGTTCAACTGGTAGGCGATCTGCTTGTTCAGCAAGCCATCGCAGACCATGGTCAGCACTCTGAACTGCTGCGGTGTCAGGCTGGCCAGGCCAGCACTGGCCGCCTTGGCCTCGGCAGACAGCGCCACAGCGGCCAGCGTTTGCGCCGGCCACCAGACATCACCATCAAGTACCGCACGCACGCCCTGCTGGATACTTTCCAACGGGCTTGATTTGGGAATAAAACCGCTGGCGCCGAACTCGCGTGCGCGCACGATCACCGCGGGATCTTCCTGGGCCGACACCATCACCACGGGAATTTGCGGGTATTGCCCGCGCAGCAGCACCAACCCGGAAAAGCCATAGGCGCCAGGCATATTGAGATCGAGCAGGACCAGATCCCAGTCGGCTTTTTCCGCCAGAAAGGTCTCCAACTCGGCGATGCTGGCCGCCTCTACCAAGCGCACGTCCGGCCCCAAGCCAAGGCTCAAGGCCTGCTGCAAGGCGCTGCGAAACAGCGGGTGATCATCAGCAATCAGAATTTCGTAAGCGGCCATGGGCGTTCCTGTTTTTGTTGTGGGCCGGAAAGCGGCGCTCAGCATGACCAGCGATCCAAGGGTGGTCAAGCGCCGCGCTTTGCGGCAAAGTCTGCCGCTTTGCCTGCCGAGTTGAATTATGCAAAACCAAGCCCTGCGTGCCGACATTCTGATGCTGCTGACCGCGATCATCTGGGGGTCGGCGTTTGTCGCCCAACGCCTGGGCATGGACCATATCGGCCCCTTCCTCTATACCGGTCTGCGCTTCGCCCTCGCCGCCCTGGTGCTGTTGCCCCTACTGGCCTACACCACCGCCAAACAGACCATTCCAGGCGAACCCTGGAGCAACCGCGGCTTACTTTTCGGCGGAGCCATGATGGGACTGGTACTGGCGCTCGGTATTAACCTACAACAAGTCGGCCTGCTGTTTACCAGCGTCACCAACTCCGGCTTCATCACCGGCCTGTACGTGATTATCGTGCCGCTGATCGGCCTGTTTATCGGCCACAAAACCGGCCTTGGCATCTGGCTGGGGGCCATTTTGGCGGTGGTCGGCATGTTCCTACTGTGCGTCGGCGACAACTTCCAGGTGGCCTCCGGCGACTGGCTGCAACTGGCCGGCGCCTTTGTCTGGGCCACCCACGTGCTGGTCGTTGGCCTGTTCGCCAAGCGCCATGACCCACTGCGCCTAGCCTTCCTGCAGTTCGCCATCTGTGCCGTGATCAGCCTGCTGCTGGCCGTGATTCTGGAGCCCATCAGCCTGGCTGCCATCATTCAAGCCGGCCCGGCGATCATCTACGGTGGCGCCGTCGCCGGCGGCATCGGCTACACCCTGCAGGTGGTCGCGCAGAAGCATGCCATTGCCTCCCACGCCGCCATCATCTTCTCCCTGGAAGCCGTGTTTGCCGCCCTCGCCGGCAGCCTGTTCCTTGATGAAAGCCTGGAACTGCGCGGCTATATTGGCTGCGCCCTGATGTTTGTCGGCATGCTGATCGCCCAGCTATGGCCGCGCAAAGCGGACGCTAGCCACTAGCGCAGAGCGCGCAAACGCTGGTGGGCGGCATCGTCGAGATCGATCGGCCGCTGGTGTTTGGCATTCAGGTAATGATTAGTGAACACATCCAGGTAGGCGTCCAGGGTCTGCGCCGCACGCTGGTCGCCAGCCAGCTCCAAGCACAACGACGCCACCTCGGAGGTACACAGGTGGTCGTCACGTTTGGAGCGGCGCAGGCGATAGCGTGACAACTGCTCTGGTTGCAA
>NKIE01000506.1 GCA_002256055.1 Pseudomonas sp. PGPPP3
CTCGGCTGCCGTTTCGGTTTCGCACAGCACCACGCCAATGCCCTGGGTGCCTTCCAGTACCTTGATCACCAACGGGGCGCCGCTGACCATGCGGATCAGGTCGGGAATGTCATCCGGAGAGTGGGCAAAGCCGGTCACTGGCAGGCCGACGCCGCGCCGTGACAGCAGTTGCAGGGAGCGCAGCTTGTCGCGCGAGCGGCTGATGGCCACCGACTCGTTGAGCGGGAACACGCCCATCATTTCGAATTGGCGCAGCACGGCGCAGCCGTAGAAAGTCACCGAAGCGCCGATCCGTGGGATCACCGCATCGAAGCCTTCCAGTGCTTGGCCGCGGTAGTGGATCTGCGGCTTGTGGCTGGCGATGTTCATATAGGCACGCAGGGTGTCGATCACCACCATCTCGTGTCCGCGCAACTGGCCGGCTTCAACCAGGCGGCGGGTGGAATACAGGCGCGGGTTGCGCGACAGCACAGCGATCTTCATTGAACACCCGTAACGGTAGAGTTGGCAGCCGGGATCGCCGGCTTGTCCTGAATGTATGAAAGTGCTGGATTGACTACCAACTGCCCGTCAACCAGGGCATTGGCGCCGATCAGCAAGCGGTAGCGCATGGCCTTGCGACAGGTGAGTGTGAAGTCCACCGGCCAGCTGCGGTCACCCAGGCTCAGCGTTGTGCGAATCACATAGCGGCTTTGGGTATGGCCGTTGGAGCTTTTGATGGTTTTCAGGGCCAGCAGCGGCGCTTCGCAGTGGCGATGGCGCAGTTGCATGACGGTGCCAAGGTGGGCGGTGAAGCGCACCCAGCTATGGCCGTCGCGCTCGAAGGGCTGAATGTCGGTGGCATGCAGGCTGGAGGTGCTGGCGCCAGTGTCGATCTTGGCGCGCAGGCCGGCCACGCCGAGGTCGGGTAGGGCTACCCATTCGCGCAGGCCAATCACACTGAGTTGATCGAATGTTTTCAAAACGCTTTCCGCATGGCAGCCATGATCTTGGGTTTAGCGCCAGGCCGAGGTAGGAATCTCGGCCAGGGCTTTGAACGCCGGTTTGGCAAACCAGTAACCCTGCATCAGGTAGATGCCGGCGTCCGCGAGGAAGTCGCGTTCGCCAGCGGTTTCAATGCCTTCGGCGATCACGGTAACAGCCAGATCTGCACAGATTGTGACAATCCCGCGGACGATCGCCTGGCGCGCTTTGTCGCGGTCGATGTCGCGGATCAGCGCCATGTCCAATTTGATCAGGTCTGGCTGGAAGTCGGCCAGTAGATTGAGGCCGGAATAGCCGGCGCCAAAGTCATCGATGGCGGTCTTGAAGCCGAACTCGCGGTATTCACGGAGGATGTTGGTGAGGTGGCTGTTGTTGTCGACTTGCTCCGTTTCGATGGTTTCGAAAATCAGCCGATCGAGCGGGAAGTTGTGGGTGCGCGCGGCTTCCAACGTGCTGCGGATGCACAGCTCCGGGCGGTACACGGCATTAGGCAGGAAGTTGATCGACAAATAAGAGTCCATGTCCAGCCCTTTAGCCTGGGCGATGGCGGTGGTCCGGCAGCGCTGGTCGAAACGGTAGCGGTTATCATCGTTAACCCGACTGAGCACCGACAGCGCGCCCTCACCGTTGCTGCCGCGAACCAGTGCCTCGTTGGCAAAGATGGATCGGTCGCGCAGGTCGACAATCGGCTGGAAGGCAAAGGCGAAATCAAAATCCAGATCCTTGCCCGTCTGGCAGCCTGGGCAGGCACCGGTTAAGGATTGAGGGAATTTAGTCACATCGACTCCAGCGCAATACGCTTCTCAAACTTTAGGGTTGTTCGCTAGTGTGAGCCTAGCCAGCGGCTTTGACTAATGGTGAGAGTATCTCGCCTCGCCGCTTCACTGACAGAGTAGTGCCAATGACTGCCAAGCCGTCCCTGGATGACAAGATTCGCCTGGATAAATGGCTGTGGGCCGCGCGTTTTTTCAAAACCCGTGCCCTGGCCAAAGAGGCTATAGAAGGCGGTAAGGTGCATTGTCAGGGTGAGCGCTGCAAGCCCGGCAAAGAGCCGAAAGTCGACGATGAACTGAGCATTCGCCAGGGTTTCGATGAGCGCCGCGTCAAGGTTGAAGCCCTGTCAGCGGTACGCCGTGGCGCCGCCGAGGCCCAGGCGCTGTACACCGAAACGCCGGAGAGCGTGCTCAAGCGCGAGCAGGCCGCCGCCCTGCGCAAGGCCGGCGCTCTGGGTATGACCACCGACGGCAGGCCGAGCAAGAAACAGCGCCGGCAAATCGAGCATTTCCGCGGTGCGCAGGATCAATAGATTTTTCAGCAGACACCGATAGACAACCGGCGCTTGGTGCCACTGCGGGTTTGCGCCTAAAATCGCCGGCCCTGACTGAACACGGCGATTGCGGCATGGCTGATTTCTCCCAGCGTTTTCTTTTTGATGACAGCGATGTGCGTGGCGAGCTGGTC
>NKIE01000507.1 GCA_002256055.1 Pseudomonas sp. PGPPP3
GAGCCTTGGCCAACCGCAACTGCCGCCCCAGTGCGGCCGCCCATTGCTCCAGGCGCTGTTCGCTAGGGGGCATACGCGCTCCGAAAATTAATCTGCCGCCGGCGACTCATTCAGCAACTGGCTCAACACAGCACGCAGCTTGCCGGGTTTTACCGGTTTGTTCAGCAACGGCATGCCCAGACGCTGCAGGTCGCCACGACATTCGTCGCTGCGGTCGGCGGTGATCATCACGGCAGCCAACGGCTTGGCGAAATGCTCACGCAAAGCCTGCACCACCTGGCAACCGGTGACGCCATGGTCGAGGTGGAAGTCGGCCAAAATCAGATCCGGCGCGCGCCCCTGCAATACGTGCAAGGCTTCGGCCTGATCCACCGCCGTCAGCACCTCGCAACCCCACTGCTGGAGCAACGCCGACATGCTGTGGAGAATGCTCAGTTCGTTGTCGACCACCAGCAAGCGTCGCCCCGGCAAGGGGTCAGCCAGGCTGGCGCGCAATACCGGCAGCGCCGCCTGCGGCTCACGGGCCGGCGCCAGGGGGATGCGGATACTGAAGACCGAGCCACGCCCCGGTTGCGAGCGCACCTCGATGGGGTAGTCGAGAATCCCGGCGATCCGCTCGACAATCGCCAGCCCCAGGCCCACACCCTTGCGTTCGGCGGCGCGACCGACGTTGAGCTGGTTGAATTCGAGGAAGATATTTTGCAGCTGATCCTCGGCAATGCCGCGACCGCTGTCGCACACCTGCACCCAGAGGAACTCGCCACGTTTGCGCACGCCCAGTAGCACCCCGCCGTGCTCGGTGTAGCGGCAGGCGTTACTGAGAAAGTTGCGCAAAATGCGCGTCAGCAGGCGCAAGTCGGTGCGCAGGCTGTAGTTGGGGATGCGCGTGCGCAGGGCCAGACCCGCCGCCTCGGCCACTGGCTGGAACTCGGACGCCAACGGGCCGAGCAGTTCAGTTAATGAGTAACCCTCGACATCCGGCTGGATCACCGCCTGATCTAGGCGAGCAATGTCCAGCAGGTCGGTGAGCAGGTCTTCGGCGCCTTCCAAGGCCAGATGGCTGCGCTCGACCAGGTGCTGCTCGGCGGCCGGCAACGCGCGCTCACGCAAGGTGGAGATCAACAGGCGCGCGGCGTTCAAGGGTTGCAGCAGGTCATGGCTGGCCGCCGCCAGGTATTTGTCCTTGCTGCGATTGGCTGCCTCGGCGGCATCGCGGGCTTCGCGCAGCGCCTGCTCGGTCAACTCGCGGGCAATGATCTGCTGCTGCAACTCCTGGTTGGCCTGCTCCAGCTCCGCCGTGCGGGCGCTGACGCGCTGCTCCAGCTGTTCATTCAAGCTCTGCAAGCGCTGCTGGGCCTGCTTGCGCTCACTGATATCGGCGACAAAGCCTTCAACCAGCACAGCTACGTCAGGCTTGAGCAGCAGGTTCATCAGCACATGGATAATGCTGCCGTCACGGCGTCGCAGCTGGGTCTCGTAGCCGAACAGGCCCGGCTCGTGGGCCAGCACCGCACGAATATGCTCAAGCTCGGCGGCACCGCCTACAAACAGATGGGTGGCCAGGTCGCTCAGGTCCCAAAGCACCTGCTGCGGGTCGTCATAGCCGAGCATGCGTGCCAGGGCCGGGTTGGCGGTGCGCAGGCCTTCGCTCAGGCTGGCCTGAAAGATGCCGTGTACGGCGTGCTCGAACAGCCACTTGTAGCGATTGCGTTCGGTTTCCAGCTCTTCCAGGCGGCTCAGCAGTTCCGGGTAATGGCTTTTGCGTGCGGAGTTGCTGCCCAGCCCCAACAGGCCGGCAAGCGCCTCGTTGTCGCGCGGCAGCGGTGCGTCGGCGTCGTCAAAGCGCCTCGGCATACACGACCTCGACATCGCGCATGCTGGAGGCGCGCGGATTGGTAAGAATGCACGGATCCTCCATGGCGTGGCGCGACAGGAAGGGAATATCGGCAACCCGGACGCCGTGCAACTTGAGGGTGTCGTGAAAGCCCACGGACTGCTTGAAGGCAATCAGGTGATCGATCAGGCGCAGGCGGATCTGCTCATGGTTAAGGCCGCGCACGTCCAGCCCCAGGGCCTCGGCCACCATCCGAAAGCGCTCCGGCGCAGAGTGGTAATTGACCGCCACCACATGCTCGCCCAGCGCCGCGTTGCACATGCCGTGGGGCAAATCGAGGTAACCACCCAAGCTGTGGGACATGGCATGCACGGCGCCGAGAATGGCGTTGGAGAACGCCAGGCCGGCCTGCATGCTGCCAAGCATGATCTTCTCGCGCAGGGCGATGTCCTGCGGGGTGGCGATCATCTGCACCAGGTTGCCGCCGATCAGGCGCATGGCCTCCAGGGCGTGGGTGTCGGTGAGCGGCCCGCTGCCGGTCGACACGAACGCCTCGATGGCATGCACCAGTGCATCGATGCCGGTACAGGCCGACAGGAACGGGTCCATG
>NKIE01000508.1 GCA_002256055.1 Pseudomonas sp. PGPPP3
GGGATGGCCAGGCTGATCAGCAGCAGGAACAACGGCAGGCCCCAGCTGGCACTGACCATGGCCCGCGGGTTGAGGTTCTCGGTGAAGGCCATGTGGTACATGTGCGGCATGACGATGGCCGAGGCAAAGAACATCAACAGCAGGGTGCGCCAGGGGCCCTCCTGCAACGGGGTGTGCAGCGCTTCGAGGGCGATCTGGTTTTGCTGCAGCCAGCTTTCCAGCTCGCCCAGGCTGCCAAATACGCCGTACACCGCATACAGGCCAACACAGGCCAGGGCTACCAGCTTGACCAGCGACTCGAAGGCAATCGCAAACACCAGGCCTTCATGCTTGCCGCGAGCGGCGATATGGCGGGCGCCAAATAGGATGGTGAACAGCGTGATCAGGGCGCAGAAACTCAGGGCCACGCGGTTTTGCACCGGCTCATGGGTGAGGATGCTGATTGAGTCGGCCACGGCTTGAATCTGCAACGCCAGCAGTGGCAGCACGCCGATCAGCATAAATAGGGTGGTCAGGGTGCCGGCCCAGGTGCTGCGAAAGCGAAAGGCAAACAGGTCGGCCAGCGACGACAGCTGATAGGTGCGGGTAATGCGCAGGATCGGATAGAGCAGCACCGGCGCCAGCAGAAAGGCGCCGGAAATACCCAGGTAGATCGCCAGGAAGCCATAGCCGTACTGATAGGCCAGGCCCACCGTGCCGTAGAACGCCCAGGCGCTGGCGTATACGCCCAGCGACAGGGTGTAGGTCAGCGGGTGACGGATGATCCAGCGCGGGATCAGTCCGCGCTCGCTGATCCAGGCCACGCCAAACAGCAGAAGGAGATAGCCAGCGCTGATAAAGACCAGCTGACTCAGGTTAAAGCTCGTCAGCATCACGTTGGCTCTGGAGGATAAAGGTCACCACGATAAGAATCAGCCACAGCACGTAGGGGCGATACCAGGCGCCGTCGGCGTCGATCCACCAGTCCATGATGGCCGGGGAGAACAGGTAGATCCCCACCACCAGGAGCAGCACCAGTCGGTAGATGTACATGGGCGGGTTCTCGTCGCGAAAGAGCCGCGATGGTAGCGGAAGGCGGCAGGCATAAGCCAGATGCGGCCTGCGTGGCAGGTCACGGGTTCAGACGTTGGCTGCGCCCTCGCGAGTCAGGGTGAACGTCAGATCAGGCTCTCAGTGCAATTGCGCTTCGGCCAGGCTCAGCGTGCGAGGGATGCGGTCGACCTGCCAGTGCTGGCTGGCCCAGGCCAGGATGGCGTAGGGGGGCAGAGCCAGCAAGTCTTCTGGCGCGTCCTGGCCAAGGGCACGCAAGGCTCGAAGTAACAGGGGGCGGGCTTGCTCGGCGGGCAGGGGTGGCGAGCGGTAGGACTTGCCCAGCTTGTGGCCGTCGGGCTGGGTGATCAGCGGCACATGCAGGTAGCTGGGTGCGGCGGCCCCGAGCAGCTCCTGCAGATACAGCTGGCGCGGGGTCGAGTCCAGCAGGTCGGCGCCGCGGACCACGGCGTTTACCCCTTGCCAGGCGTCGTCGATGACCACCGCCAGTTGGTAAGCGTAGAGACCATCGCGGCGGCGAATGACGAAGTCGCCCACCTCGCGGCCCAGGTGCTGACGGAACTCGCCTTGCACGCGATCAATAAAATGGTATTCCAGTTCGGGCACGCGCAGGCGGATGGCTGCATTCTCAGTGCCATGGCCGGCATTGCGGCAAAAACCGGGGTAGACGCCCTGGTGGTGTTCCAGTTGCTTGCGTGAACAGGTGCAGGCATAGGCCAAGCCTTGGCTCAACCAGCGTTGCAGCACCTCGGCATAGGCGTCGTGGCGTTGGCTTTGACGCACCAGCGGACCGTCCCATTCGAAGCCGTAGGTTTCCAGACTGCGCAAAATGGCATCCTGGGCGCCGGGCATTTCCCGTGGCGGGTCGAGGTCTTCCATGCGCAGCAACCAGCGGCCGCCGACTGCGCGGGCGTCAAGGTACGAGGCAAGGGCGGCCACCAGGGAGCCGAAGTGCAGATAACCGCTGGGCGTGGGAGCGAAGCGGCCGATGTAGGCGGGTGAGGCGGGCTTGGACATAGGGCTGCAGGCCAGAAACAACACGGGGCGCCGTAGCGCCCCGTAGTGGGATCAGGAACCGATCTGTTTTTCGCGGATTTCTGCCAGGGTCTTGCAGTCAATGCACAGAGTGGCAGTCGGGCGGGCTTCCAGACGGCGGATGCCGATCTCGACGCCGCACGAATCGCACCAGCCGTATTCATTGTCGTCGATCAACTGCAGGGTCTCGTCGATCTTCTTGATCAGCTTGCGCTCGCGATCGCGGGCACGCAGTTCCAGGCTGAACTCTTCTTCCTGGCTGGCGCGGTCGGCTGGGTCAGGGAAGTTGGCCGCTTCGTCCTGCATGTGGTGCACGGTCCGGTCGCCTTCCT
>NKIE01000509.1 GCA_002256055.1 Pseudomonas sp. PGPPP3
CGTCCCGCCACTGCATCCAGATCATCCAGACACACCAGCTCGCACTGCTCCAGGTTGTCGAGCAACTCTGGGCCGTAGTCCGCCACCTCACGCAGTGGCAGGTACACCGCCGGCTCGCCGCGCTGCTCGAAGCGCAAACAGGCGGCCTGGAGCAAATGGCTACAACCCACGCCCTCGCCGCCCCACAGGTAAATCAGGCTTTCCGTCCAACCGGCTTCCGCCTCGCACAGCCGCTCGACATAGCCGAGGGCCGCCGCGTTGGCGCCGGGGTAGTAGTTGGCGAAGGTGGCGTCATCACGCAGACGCACCCCCAAAGGCAGCTGGATCGGGATCATAACGGGCGGGGCGACTTCGCAAAGCCGCCGCAAGACTCTTTATAGGACAGGGAAAGTCTATACAAATCAGCCAGATACTGCAGCTTCAAGCGACTGAAGCTGCGCATTGCAGGCATTACCAGTGAAACTGCAAGGCCGCATTGCCATCGACCGGCGCAGCCGTCGCCGGGGCGGCAGGATCGACGGCGACGCTGCCTTCCTGCAAACGCCCCAATGCCAACTGGGCACGCAACTGCTCAGGACTGGCATTTAGACGAAACGCCAGGCGATCGCCCTTAGCCCACTGCAGGCGTGCAGCAAAAGGCTCCAGTAGACGCTGAAGCTCGGCGTAACGTGCCAGGTTGGCGCCCTGCACTTCCAGCTGCAGACCTTGGGCGGCGCCCGGACGACTGACAAAACGCGGCGCCAGGCGCTGACTGACCGCCAACCACACCGCATCAGCCAAGGCCGCCTGATCGGCGCCCTGAGCCGTGCCCTGCTCGCGGCTTTCGCCCAACCACAGACGCCATTGCGCCTGCCATTGTCCGTCCGCCTCGCGGGCTTGCACGGTCAACAAGGCGTCGGCGCCATAACGGGTAGACGCTTGCTGCAAGGCTGCCGGCTGATTCGCCGAAAGATTTTCGGCAGTCGCCAGCAATTGCTCATCCAGGTCCGCCAGCGGCAATCGCAGCGGCAGGCCGCGATGTTGGGCGGCATCGCGCAGCAAGGGAGCGGCGGCCTGGGCGTCGCCGACCAGGGTGCTGCCATCACTGCCGTCATTCAGCCACCAGGCCAGAATTGCCGGACGGTTGGCGCCCCACAAAGGCAAACCAGCCCGACGCAGGGTTTGCTCGCTGCTCAGCGGATCAAAATCCACCTGCAACACCTGGGGTGGCCCACTTTGATACGAATACTGACTGATCAACTGCTGCGGATTCTTGCGCAACTCCACCACGGCCGGGCTCTGCAAGGCTGCAGGATCGCCTGTCAGGCGCAATACCAACGTGTCCAGAGCACGGCTTAACGCCGCCTCGCGCTCGGTCGGTTGCTGGCTGCTCACCACCTCGCGCACTTGATAAAGACTGGTCAAGGTCTCTGCCGAGAGCGGCAAACTAGACAAGAACAAACAGCTGACAAACAAGCGGGCAATGAGGCGCATCAGTTTCTCGGACGACTTAAAGGCTAAAGAGTGGCTATACCTTAAACAGCCACCCCAACCGCGGCAATGGGCAATAGCGCTAAACAAGCGCCCATGCCGGTCGATACAGCCCCTACGTGCAACGCGCCAAGACCGTGCTCACGCAGGTACACGTTCGCTCTGGAGACCAGGAATGTCGATCAAATTACGCTTACTGCTATTGACCGCCACCGGCCTGCTGGCCGCGCTGTTCATGGGCCTGGACAGCTTGTTCAATAATGCCCGCACAGCGGATGCAGTGAACGACAACCGGGTCAGCCTAACGGCCCTGCGCAACCATCTCGAAGCGGACATGATGCACGATGCCCTGCGTGCCGACGCTTTTTCAGCCCTACTGGTGGGCTTGGGTAAGAGCCCAAGCAGTGCAGACGAAGTGCGCAGCAGCCTGCAGGAGCATGCCGCGCGCTTTCGCAAGGTTCTAGAGGCCAATCAGCAACTGCCCACCAGCGCCGCCATCAAACAGGCACTGGAACAGGTACAACCCAACCTGAATGCCTACCTGGCAGCCGCCGAACAAATTGTCAGCCAAAGCCTGCAAGACCCCGAACTTGGACAGAAAGCCTTGCCCTCTTTCAATAAAGCCTTCGAGCAACTGGAAGGCGACATGGAAGCACTCAGCGGCCTGATCGAAGAAAACGCTCACCAGAGCAGCACCGAAACCAATGCGGCCATCAGCACTGCCAACACAGCCATTATTGCGGCATTGCTGGTCAGCCTGCTGCTGTTGACGGTTCAGGGCATATGGATTGTCAGCAGCATCATGCGTCCGCTGCGCTTCGCCAACCGAATTGCCACCGCCACGGCCGCCGGCAATCTGAGCGAGCACATCGAACAACCCAGCAGCCAGGATGAAGCCAGCACACTAGTACGCAGCCTCGCCAGCATGCAGCGTGATTTGCGTGA
>NKIE01000510.1 GCA_002256055.1 Pseudomonas sp. PGPPP3
GCTCGGCGATTCTGGCCATCGTCGCCCTGCTGCGCGGCGCCAAACAGGCAGTCGGCACCGACATCGACTACCAGGCCATCGAGGCCTCGCGCGACAACGCCGAACGCAATGGCATCGAAGCCAGCCGCTTTCCGCTCTACCTGCCGGAACAATTGCCGGCCGAGCAGGCTGACGTAGTGGTCGCCAATATTCTCGCCGGCCCCTTGGTAGCCCTGGCGCCGCAAATCACCAGTCTGGTCAAGCCGGGCGGCCGCCTGGCACTGTCGGGCATCCTCGCCGAACAGGGTGAAGACGTGGCCGCAGCCTACGCCGAAGCCTTCAATCTTGATCCACTGTGCATCCGTGATGGCTGGGTACGCATCAGCGGCCGCCGGCACTGATGCCCGCAGGGCACACACCTTGCGTTAGACTAGCGCCTCGTTTTGCACGGACCGCCGCATGACCGACAGCTTCGTCACCCAATGCCCCCATTGCCGCACCAGCTTCCGCGTTAGTCGCGCGCAGCTGAGCGCCGCCCATGGCGCGGTTCGTTGCGGAGCCTGTCTGCATGTATTCAATGCCGGCCAGCAGCTGCTTAGCCAACTGCCGCAACAGGTACGCCCGAGCGTCCAGAGCCAACCCGCCGCGCCACGCCCGGCGCAGCCCAGCGCCCAGCCGCAAGCCGCTGCACCGACGCCAGCGCCAACGCCTGCTGCAAGCACGCCTGCGCCCGCCGAGCAGGCGACACCGGCTGGCAAACAGCCGAGCAAAACCCTGTGGATTCACGACGACCTGGATCTGGACAGCATCGACCTCGATGACGCACTGGCCAAACTGGAAGAGCAGGAACAACAGCTGTCCCAGGACTTCCTGGCTATTGCCCGCGCCCCGGACCCGACCGAACGCTTTCTAAACTCTCGCGAACCGGCCAAGGCCTACGACGAAGATTGGGCCGAAAGCCTGTTGCGCAACGACAGCAACGCAGCACGCCCCGCCCCACCGGAGAGCCGCGCAACCGTTCGCAGTGAAGTGAACACCGCACCGACGCCCATCGTCGAACCCGCCAGCGCCGCACCAGTAGAGCCCGCCGCCGCACCGAGCACGCCAGCGCGCAGCGAACCGACCCTGAACCTCAACAGCTTCCAGGTCGAAAGCTACACCCCGAGCATAGAGCCGGAGCCCCTGCACGCCGAACGTGACGAACCGCCACTCCGCGCCATCGAGAGCGCAGATGACGAGCACGAGCGTGACGAGCCGCAAGAGCCGATAGAACAACAGAGCATCAGCGACAGCGACTACCGCAGCCCGCGCAACGAGCCCGGCCTGCGTGACGAAGGCCTGCTGCACCTGGAGCAGGAGCCACTGCAACTGGACTGGCAGCAGCCGGAGAAAAAATCCTGGGGGCGCACCCTTGGCTGGCTGGCACTGAACCTGTTTGGCCTGCTGGCGCTTGGCGCCCAGTACACCAACTATCACTTCGACGAACTGGCACGCCAGGATCAATACCGTCCTTGGTTCGAGCAACTCTGCCCGGAGTTCGGCTGCAAGCTGCCCTCCAAGGTGGAAATCAGCCTGATCAAGAGCAGCAACCTGGTCGTGCGCAGCCATCCGGATTTTGCCGGTGCGCTGATCGTCGACGCCATCCTGTACAACCGCGCACCCTTCTCCCAGCCCTTCCCGCTGCTGGAGCTGCGCTTCGCTGACATGAACGGCCAACTGCTCGCCAGCCGCCGCTTCAAACCCAGCGAATACCTCGCCGGCGAACTCGCTGGCCAGGCCGAAATGCCGCCGCAAACCCCGATCCACATTGCCCTGGACATCCTCGACCCAGGCACCAAGGCCGTGAACTACAGCCTCAGCTTCCACTCCCCGGAATAAGCCGCAAGCGCTGCAATAGCGGCGCCTGCAGGCCAAACCAAACCCTTCGCGATAAGCCCTTCACTGTTCATAATTTGTTCAAAACAGCCTTTATCCGGACATCTAGAGCGGGTATCATGCCCACCCTTTTTCGCACTCATCCGATCCAGCCAACTGCAGGGAAGACCCATGTCGGCGGTACGCATCGGCCCGTATACATTGCCCAACCAGCTGATTCTCGCGCCCATGGCCGGGGTCACTGACCAGCCCTTTCGTCAGCTGTGCCGACGCCTGGGCGCCGGCCTGGTGGTCTCGGAAATGGTCACCAGCGATGTCAGCCTGTGGAACACGCGCAAGTCCAGCCTGCGCATGATCCACAGCGGTGACGCCGAGCCGCGCTCGGTACAGATCGCCGGTGGCGATCCGCAGATGCTGGCAGAAGCGGCACGACGCAATGTCGAGATGGGTGCACAAATTATCGACATCAACATGGGCTGCCCGGCCAAGAAGGTCTGCAACAAGGCCGCCGGCTCCGCATTGATGAAGGACGAACAGTTGGTCAGCGCGATTCTGCAGG
>NKIE01000511.1:0-1203 GCA_002256055.1 Pseudomonas sp. PGPPP3
CGACAGGTCGCTATGCCCCAGCAGCATCTGCACCACCCGCAGGTTGGCGCCGTGGTTGAGCAAATGAGTGGCAAAGGCGTGTCGCAGGGTATGGGGCGACAGCGATTTGCTGATCCCCGCCACACGGGCCTGATGCTTGATGCGGTACCAGAAGGTTTGCCGAGTCATTTGCTCGCCGCGCAGGCTCGGAAACAGCACGTCACTGGGCTTGCCATCCAGCAATAACGGCCTGCTGTCGCGTACATAACGCGCCACCCAGACCATCGCCTCCTCTCCCAACGGCACCAGGCGCTCCTTGCTGCCCTTGCCGAACACCCGCAACACACCTTGACGCAGATTGACCTGTTCCAAGGTCAGACTGATCAGCTCGGTCACCCGCAGTCCGCAGGCATATAGGACTTCGAGCATGGCACGATCACGCAGGCCGATCGGCTCGCCGATGTCCGGCGCGGCCAGCAGCGCCTCGACGTCGGCCTCGGACAAACTCTTGGGCAAGGGTCGTCCCAACTGCGGCAATTCGACCTGCAGGGTCGGGTCCTGATCAATCAAGCCTTCACGCAACAGAAAGCGGTAAAACCCGCGCAATCCAGAGAGAAAGCGCGCAGTGGAGCGCGCCTGATAGCCGGCACTCAAGCGCCAGGCCAGGTGATCGAGAATCGCCTCACGACCACTGCCGTGCAGCTCAATACCGCGCTCCTGCAACCAACTTTGATACTGAGCAAGATCACTGCGGTAAGCGCTGACGGTATGCGGCGACAAACCCTTCTCCATCCACAGCGACTCAAGGAAACGCTCGACCAGCGGATGTTCGATAACAGGCATGACGTGGCAACGATAAGTAGAGGGTGTGCCGACAGTCTTCCACAGCGGCGGCCGCCAATGCCAGAAATGCACTCACCTACAAGGCAATTAAAAACACAATTTCTAGGCCCAATAAGACTTGAAAACCAAACTCGCACCTATCTTTGGATGGGTGACAATTTGCCAGCGGCCAACCATGCTTCCAATTAGCCATCATTGCCTGCCGGATTTATAACAATGTCTAACAATCAGAAATCGCGTCTTGGCCAGCTGCTGATCGACAAAGGCCTGATCTCCTCCGCACAGCTCGACAGTGCAATTAAATTGCAGCTCACCAGCAACAAGCGTCTCGGTGAAATCCTTATCGAGCAAGGCCTGGTCAGCGAACGCCAACTGGCCAAG
>NKIE01000511.1:1213-2075 GCA_002256055.1 Pseudomonas sp. PGPPP3
GCCCTAAAAAAGCAAACCAGCCTACGCTTGACCGCCACCCTAGTCGCCGCTCTGCTCAGCCCGTTCCAGATGGCCAGCGCCGACATCCAGCGCCAGCAGGTGACTAATATCGTCAGCGAGCAATACACGCCTCACGGCATGCAGGCACTTAGCGACGCAGAGATGAGCGGTGTCAGCGCTCAAGGCCTGAACGAAGCTCTGCAGGGCATATTCGCCCAGGCCAGCGCCGGTGATGGTGTCGGCACTGCTGGACAACTGGCCAAATTGGTAATGCCCGTGCTCAGCAGCCTGGAAGCCGAAACCTCAATGCACGATGTGCAATATGACACCAGCAAGCTGACCTCCATCATCAATGCTGACGGCTCAGTAAACGTGCGGCTGCCCAGCTCAATCGGCGAACTGCGCTTCGACAATGTCCGCGTGGCTGGCGCCAATCCCGGACAAAGCTTTGGCAGCGTGGTGCTGCAAGATATCGACCTGTCGCAAGCCTCACTGAAAATCCGCTTGCACTGAAACGGCCACACCCCGAACGGCGGCATCACCATCAATCACACCGCCAACCGCCAACACCTTCAGCACAGATGGCCCTACTAAAAATCGCAGGCAATAAAAAAGCAGCCCGTGGGCTGCTTTTTTTGGAACGACTGGAAGTTAAACCAGTTTTTCCTTGATGCGCGCTGCCTTGCCAGACAGATCGCGGAGGTAGTAAAGCTTGGCTTTACGCACGTCACCGCGACGCTTAACAGCCAGGCTTTCAACCAGCGGGCTGTAGGTCTGGAAGGTACGCTCAACGCCAACACCGTTGGAGATCTTACGCACAGTGAAAGCACTGTTCAGACCACGGTTACGCTTGGCAATTACG
>NKIE01000511.1:2083-2412 GCA_002256055.1 Pseudomonas sp. PGPPP3
CGCACAGTGAAAGCACTGTTCAGCCCACGGTTACGCTTGGCAATTACGACGCCTTCGAATGCCTGCAGACGCTGACGGTCGCCTTCCTTCACTTTCACTTGAACGACAACGGTGTCGCCCGGTGCGAAAGGAGGAATTACTTTACCCATCTGCTCAGCTTCGATCTGCTGAATAATCTTGTTAGTCATGCTTTGCTCCTAAGGCTGGCCTAAGGCCGACCATCGATACGTTAACTATCGTCCCGCTGGCGAAGGTATTCCGCCAACAGCTTCTTCTCTTCTCCAGAAAGCGAGCGGCTTTCCAGAAGATCAGCGCGTCGTTCGTAGGTC
>NKIE01000512.1 GCA_002256055.1 Pseudomonas sp. PGPPP3
GCCTGCTAATTCTGGTTACCTGGCAGTTCAGCCTGATCGACTGGAGCAGTGCTCAAGGATGATGAGAGGTGGTGGGCATCGAGATGACAACCTCCGCGACTGTCGACCACGTTTAAGCCGCAATAGGCTGCTTGAAATTCCGCGCCATTGAAGGCGCAGCTTGATTCCAGGTGATGACAAACGCTGCATGTTGAGACGAGCGATGCCTTGATGCTTTGGGACCAGGCTCGCTTTGGTAGCGGTATTGCCGCTATTTATGGGGCGGCACAAGCCCTCAGCCTTTGGCATAGTGCTGCACCACCGAGGAGTTCCGGATGCGCGCGCTCGATCATCAGTTGTTGGCCGTTAACGGCATTAACTTAAGCCTCTACAGCGCCGGCCCTGAAGGCGGTCGGGCACTTTGGCTGCTGCATGGCTTTCCGGAATGCTGGCTGTCCTGGCGCCACCAACTAGAGCCGCTGATGGCTGCCGGTTACCGCGTGTTCATCCCGGAAATGCGTGGCTACGGGCAAAGCAGCGCACCGCAGGCCGTCGAGGCCTACGATCTGCTGACCGTCTGTGGCGATATCCAGGCGGCGATGGATGTTCTGGGGCAAGAGCATGTCTGCGTGGTTGGCCACGACTGGGGCGCGCCGATTGCCTGGCACCTGGCCTTGTTGGAGCCGAAGCGGGTCAAGGCCGTGGTGGGCATGGCTGTGCCTTTTGGCGGGCGGCCCAAGCAGCCGGCGATAGGCATCATGCAGCAGCTGTATGCCGGGCGATTCCATTACATCCTGCATTTTCAGACACCGGGTGTGGCTGAAGCGGAAATGGACGCCGACATCCCGCGCACCTTGCGCTGGATGATGCACAACCTCTCCGCGGCGGTGCCCAAAGACCTGTTTCTGCAGGACAAACCGGCCGGCGCCGGGTTGTTTGATGGCTTGCAGCAGGTCAATCAGCCGCCGGCCTGGTGTTCAGCGGAGGCCTTTGCCGGTTACCTCGCCACCTTTAGCGGGCGCGGTTTTCGTGGTGCGCTGAACTGGTACCGCAACTTCGAACGCAACTGGCAACGCACTGAAGGCCTGGCCGGTCGGCAGATCGAACAACCAGCGCTGTTCCTGCTCGGTGACCTCGATCCGGTCGGTACCTTGGAGGCCTATACCCTCAAGCAGATGCCCAAGCTGATTCCACACCTGCAAAGTCATGTGTTGAGCGACTGTGGGCACTGGCTGCAATGCGAGCAACCCGAAGAGGTCAATCGCCACCTGCTGAGCTTTCTCGCCACGCATTATCCTGCGTAGGCTCCGCTCACAGCCTGAACCTTTAGCCATGGACACCACGCCAGGAGTGGAACGGTGGTGTCTGCGGGCGACTTAATCAAGCAGCAGGCCGATGCGTTTGAGCTTCGGCAGGCGGCCCGCCACCAGCTGATGGGAGCGGCGCAGTATGCTTTGCAGCTCTTCATCGGCCAGCGGGTAGGGCGCCGCCATGCTGATCCAATGGGCGCGGGCCAGATAGGGCGCGGGGCGAATGCCTGGGCGGTCGGTGAAGCCGAGGAACAGGTCCTGGTCGACCTTGAAGGCGAGGCCGTCGCCGATAAAATCGAGAATGGCGATCATCTTGTTGCCGGCGATGGAAAACACGCGGCAATTACCCCACTTGCGGTCTTCGCGCACGCCAGGTAACTGCAACAGATAACGGGCGACGGCCTCCGGGCTCATGCTTGTCTCCTCAGCTGTAACGCGTTCATATCGGTTGGTCCCAGTCGCCTTTGAAGGCTTCGCTCAGATGCTCGATCCAGGCCCGTACAGCCGGCAGCATGCCGCGCCGATGGGGATACACGGCCTGCAGATAGCCGCCAGGCAGTGTCCATTCCGGGAGTAATTGCTGCAGGCGACCGCTGGCCAGTTCCTCCTGGCAAAACTGCCAGGGCAGCAGGGTGGCGCCCAGCCCAGCCAGGGCAGCACTCTTACGTACGGCAAAGTCTTCGATGCCCAGGCGTGGTTCAACGGCGATCTCATGCTTACGACCATCGGTGGCGAGCAGTCGTATATGCACCTTGCGGTCGGCCTCGACGGCGCCGAGCAGCGGTAAGCGACTGAGGTCGGCGGGATCGTTGAACGGCTGGCCTGCTAGCAATGCCGGTGCGGCCACTAAGGCCAGTCGGCCGGGGCGCAGCTTGCGGGCGATCAGCGCCGAGTCCTGATCGCCATCGTCGCGTACTCGCAACGCCACATCGATACCCTCGGCCAGCAGATCGACCCGCCGGTTGGTCAGCAGCATGTCCAGCTGCACCTGCGGATAGGCGGCGAGGAAGTCGTTGATGATCGGGCTCAGGTGCGATTGCGCCAGCGCCACCGGGCAGGAGACCCGCAGGCGTCCGCGCGGCGCGCTGGCATGGCTGGCCACGGCTTCGTCGGCCATCTC
>NKIE01000513.1 GCA_002256055.1 Pseudomonas sp. PGPPP3
GCAACATCGGTCACTTTGACAACGAAATCGACACCGCTTTCATGCGCAAGAACTGGGCATGGGAAGAAGTGAAGCCGCAGGTGCACAAGGTTCACCGCACCGGCGCTGGCAGCTTCGACCCGCACAACGACGACTACCTGATCCTGCTGGCCGAAGGCCGCCTGGTTAACCTGGGCAACGCCACTGGCCACCCAAGCCGGATCATGGACGGTTCGTTCGCCAACCAGGTGCTGGCGCAGATCATGCTGTTCGGTGCCAAGTTTGCCGACCTGGCCCCAGCCGCCAAGGCCGAACGCCTGACCGTGGAAGTGTTGCCGAAGAAGCTCGACGAAGAAGTGGCCCTGGAAATGGTCAAAGGCTTCGGCGGCGTCGTGACCCAGCTGACCACCAAGCAAGCCGAATACATCGGCGTGCCGCAGGAAGGTCCGTTCAAGCCACACGCCTACCGCTACTGATGCGCAGGATGGCTTGGCCGATTGCTGAAAAACAGCCTGCCAAGCCATCGAGATCCCTGGTGGGTTAGCCCCGCGGCTAGCCCACCCTACGGAATTTTCCTATGTCCCAAGAACGCCGTTACAGCTTCGAGTTCTTTCCGACCAAGACCGAAGCCGGGCATGAAAAACTGCTGAATGTGGCGCGCCAACTGGCCGGCTACAACCCCGATTTCTTCTCCTGCACTTACGGCGCCGGTGGCTCCACCCGTGACCGCACGCTGAACACCGTGTTGCAGTTGGACGGCGACATCAAGGTGCCGACCGCACCGCACCTGTCCTGCGTTGGCGACTCCGTCGAAGAACTGCGCAGCCTGCTCAAGCTGTATCAGGACGCCGGTATCAAACGCATCGTCGCCCTGCGTGGCGACCTGCCGTCCGGCATGGGCATCGCCAGTGGCGAGCTGCGTTACGCCAATGACCTGGTGGAGTTCATTCGCCGTGAAACCGGAGATCACTTCCACATCGAAGTGGCGGCCTACCCGGAGATGCACCCACAGGCGCGCAACTTCGAAGACGACATCGCCAACTTCGTGCGCAAGGCCCGCGCCGGCGCCGACAGCGCGATCACCCAGTACTTCTTCAACGCCGACAGCTACTTCTACTTCGTCGAACGCGTACGCAGCCTGGGCGTCGACATCCCGATCGTGCCGGGCATCATGCCGATCACCAACTACAGCAAGCTGGCGCGCTTCTCCGACGCCTGCGGCGCCGAGATCCCACGCTGGGTACGCAAGCAGCTGGAAGCCTACGGTGACGACATCGACAGCATCCAGGCCTTTGGTGAGCAAGTGATTACCCAGATGTGCGAACAGCTGCTGGCCGGCGGCGCGCCAGGTCTGCACTTCTACACCCTGAACCAGGCAGAACCGAGCCTGGCGATCTGGCACAACCTCAAGTTGCCACGCTGAATCGCCTGCCAACGCCAGACCCCGCGCCAACCGTAGGGTCTGGCCGCTCAGCCCTACAAACGGCGGGCTAGTCGCACAAGCGCTTCGCTCTGTTATACTCCGGGCTCCCGTCAGGCTTGCGCCCGGACGCTCGGCAACCATTGCCCAGCTGGACCGGTCGGGAGTGCGCTATCACAGAGCGCCTCACGCCAGACACATCACCCTCTCGGGCAACGCCCGTAATTAAGACAGGATTACTCATGTCCTTTGCTTCCCTCGGTCTCTCCGAGGCTTTAGTCCGCGCCATCGAGGCTGCCGGCTACACCCAACCGACCCCAGTGCAACTGCGTGCCATTCCTGCCGCCTTGCAAGGTCGTGACCTGATGGTGGCGGCACAGACCGGCACCGGTAAAACCGGCGGCTTTGCCCTGCCAATTCTCGAGCGCCTGTTCCCCAACGGTCATCCAGACCGCGAACATCGCCACGGCCCGAAACAACCGCGCGTCCTGGTCTTGACCCCGACCCGCGAACTGGCCGCCCAGGTGCATGACAGCTTCAAGCTGTACGCCCGCGACCTCAAATTCGTCAGCACCGTGATCTTTGGCGGCGTTGGCATGAACCCGCAAGTGCAGGCCATGGCCCGCGGTGTCGACGTACTCGTCGCCTGCCCAGGCCGCCTGCTCGACCTGGCCAACCAGCGCGCCATTGACCTGTCCCACGTGGAAATCCTGGTCCTCGACGAAGCCGACCGCATGCTCGACATGGGCTTTATCCATGACGTGAAGAAGGTCCTGGCCAAGCTGCCAAGCCAGCGGCAGAACCTGCTGTTCTCGGCGACCTTCTCCAAGGACATCACCGATCTCGCCGGCAAGTTGCTGCACAACCCCGAGCGCATTGAAGTCACGCCGCCGAACACCACGGTCGAGCGCATCGAACAGCGCGTCTTCCGCCTGCCGGCCAGCCACAAGCGCTCGCTGCTGGCGCACCTGATTACCGCTGGCGCCTGGGAACAGGTGCTGGTGTTCAC
>NKIE01000514.1 GCA_002256055.1 Pseudomonas sp. PGPPP3
ACCGGGCCGGCGCCTGGTGTTTGAGCGGGTGAAGAACTGGTGGGGCGAAAAGCTGCCCGTCAATCGCGGCAAGTACAACTTCAACCGCGTCGACGTCGAGTTCTACCGCGACAGCAACGTCGCCTTCGAAGCGTTCAAAGCCGGGGAGTTCGACTTCTATATCGAGCATCAGGCGAAAAACTGGGCCAACGGCTACAAGTTCCCGGACGTCAAACGGGGCGAAGTGATCCGCGCCGAAATCCCCCACCAGATTCCCGCGCAAACCCAGGCGCTGATGATGAACGCTCGCCGGCCTCTTTTTGCCCAGCGCAAAGTGCGTGAAGCCATGGGCCTGCTGTTTGACTTCGAGTGGACTAATCGCACCCTGTTCAACAACGCGTATATACGCTCCAGCAGCTACTTCCCCAACAGCGAGTTTTCAGCCAACGGCAAGCCGGAAGGCAGTGAGTGGCTTTTGCTCTCGCCATACCGGCGGCAACTGCCGGCCAAGCTGTTCACGCAGCCATTTAGCGTGCCGCAAACTGCCGGAGCAGGTATCCCGCGGGAGGCAATACGTCGGGCCCTGCTGTTGCTCGAGCAGGCCGGCTGGACGCTGACTGGCCAGGGCTTGGTGAATGCCCGTGGTGAGTCGCTGCAGTTTGAGATCCTGCTGGTCAACCCAAACCTCGAGCGCATTTTCCAGCCCTACGCAGAAAACCTCGCACGCATTGGCATCAGCGTCAGTCTGCGCACCGTCGACCGTGCCCAGTACAAGCAACGCCTGGATCAATACGACTACGACATGATCCTCGCCACTCTGCCGCAAACCCTCAGCCCCGGCCTGGAACAGCGCCTGTACTTCCACTCCAGCCAAGTGAAAATCAAGGGCGGCAAGAATTACGCGGGCATCGCCCACCCGGTGGTCGATGCCCTGTTGGATAAACTACTGGCGGCCCACAGCCGCGACGAACAGGTGGCCGTCACCCGCGCCCTCGACCGCACGCTGCTGTGGCAGCACTACAGCATTCCGAACTGGTACCTGAACAACCACCGGATTGCCTACCGCAACCGTTTCAGCTTCGTCAGCACCCCGCCCTACACTCTCGGCCTGCGGGCCTGGTGGCTCACTCCTGCGGAGAACAAACCATGACCCCGATCCTGCGCACGCTGCTGGCCAGCGCCGGCAGCGCCCTGTTGCTGAGCCTCAGCAGCCTGAGCCTGGCTGCTGGGCAACACGCCTTGACCCTGTATGGCGAGCCGGCCAAGTACCCAGTCAATTTCAAGCACTTTGACTTTGTGAACCCGGATGCCCCCAAAGGCGGCGAACTGCGCCAGTCCGGCTTTGGCGGCTTTGACAGCCTCAACCCGTTTATCAACAAAGGCGTGGCCGCCGATGACATCGGCCTGATTTACGACACCCTGACCCGTCACAGCCTTGATGAACCGTTTACCGAGTACGGCCTGCTGGCAGAAAAAATCGAAGTGGCGCCGGACCACAGCTGGGTACGTTTTTACCTGCGCCCACAGGCACGCTTCCATGATGGCCAGGCTGTAACCGCCGACGACGTGGTCTTCACCTTCGACGCCCTGATGAAAGACGGCGCCCCGCAATACAAGGCCTATTACGCCGACGTAGCGAAAGCCACTGCCGAAGATGCCAAGCGAGTGCGTTTCGACTTCAAGCGCAGCAACAACCGCGAACTGCCGCTGATTCTCGGCCAGTTGCCGGTGCTGCCGAAGCACTGGTGGAGCAACCGCGAGTTCAACAAAGGCAACCTGGAGATCCCCCTCGGCAGCGGCCCCTACAAGGTGGCGGACGTCGCAGCTGGGCGCAGCATTCGCTACGAGCGAGTCAAGGACTACTGGGGCAACGACCTGGCCGTCAACCGCGGTTTCTACAACTTCGACAGCATCCTGATCGACTATTACCGCGACACCACGGTAGCGCTCGAAGCACTCAAGGCAGGGCAGTTCGACTACTGGCTGGAAGTCAGCGCGAAAAACTGGGCCAGTGCCTATGACGTGCCGGCCGTCAAAGACGGTCGCCTGCACAAGGAAGAGATCGCCAACCACAATCCCACCGGCATGCAGGGCTTCGTGTTCAACATCCGCCGCCCCTTGTTTCAGGACGCGCGCGTGCGTGAAGCCTTGGGCCTGTTGTTCGATTTCGAATGGACCAATAAGCAACTGTTTAACGGTGCCTACACCCGTACCCACAGCTACTTCGAGAACTCCGAACTGGCCGCCAGTGGTTTGCCCGGCAGCGATGAGCTGAAAATTCTTGAACCACTGCGCGCCAAACTCGACCCCAAGGTCTTCAACAGCGCCTTCGAGGTACCGCGCAGCGACGCCAGCGGCATCATTCGCGAGCAGCAACGCCGCGCCTATCAACTGCTGCAGGAAGCCGGCTGGAAGATCGTCGACG
>NKIE01000515.1 GCA_002256055.1 Pseudomonas sp. PGPPP3
TCCCATGTGGCGATTCCTGTCGATGAGCGCAGCCTGGCGCAGATCCGCGCCGCCGACCTGCAGCCGTTCGCTTTGCTCAGCCAGCAACTGGCAGCGGTGATGCCGGCCCATGTGATTTATCCGCAGGTCGACAGCCAGCCGGCCGGTTTCTCGCGGCGCTGGCTGCAGGACATTCTGCGCGGCGAGCTGCAGTTCAAAGGCGTGATCTTTAGCGATGACTTGTCGATGGCCGGCGCCCATGTGGTCGGCGATGCTGCCAGTCGGATTGAAGCGGCGTTGACCGCCGGCTGTGACATGGGCCTGGTGTGTAATGACCGGGCGGCGGCCGAGCTGGCCCTGAGTGCGCTGCAGCGCTTGCAGGTGCAACCACCCCAGGGGCTGCAGCGTATGCGCGGGCAGGGCACGGCGAGCACCGATTACCGTCAGCAGCCACGCTGGTTGGCCGCGTTGGGCGCCTTGCGCGCCGCTGAATTGATTGAGTGAGGCTGAGATGACGGTTTACGCGATTATCGGCGGCACTGGCCTGACCCAACTGGATGGTTTGCACATCGACACTGAGCTGCACATCGATACGCCCTATGGCGCACCGTCGGCGCCGATCCTGCGCGGGCATTTTGCCGGGCGTGAGGTGCTGTTTCTTGCCCGTCACGGCCATCCCCATCGCATCCCGCCGCATCAGGTCAACTACCGCGCCAATCTCTGGGCGCTCAAGCAGGCGGGCGCAGAGGCGATTGTTGCGGTGAATGCGGTGGGCGGTATCCATGCTGAGATGCCGGCAGGGCATTTTTGTGTGCCCGAGCAGATCATCGATTACACCTACGGTCGCGAGCACACCTTTTTTCAGGCAGATGGACAGGGCGAGCTTGAGCACGTCACCCACATCGACTTCAGTTACCCCTACGCGGCCGAGTTGCGCAGTCAGCTGCTTGCCGCACTCCAGGCCAGCGGCTGTAGCTACAGTGATTTTGGGGTGTATGGCTGCACCCAGGGACCGCGCCTGGAGACTGCGGCGGAGATCGTGCGCATGCAGCGCGATGGTTGTGACATCGTCGGCATGACAGGCATGCCTGAGGCCGCCCTGGCCCGTGAGCTGGAATTGCCCTACGCGTGCCTGGCGCTGGTGGTTAACCCGGCAGCCGGCAAGTCCAGCGAGTTGATCACCATGGCCGATATTGAGCGGGTGCTGGGGGCGGGTATGGATCAGGTCAAGGCCACCCTGGCGCGGGTCTTTTTCTCCAATAAAAAAACCGCCCTAATCGGCGGTTTTTTTATTGGCCGGTAAAGGTGCCTCTTACTGCGGCGATACCTTGATCAGCAGGCCCAGGCTGCCGTGGTCCAGGTAGGTCAGTTGGCCGTTCTTCAGGCGGCTGCTGTGCTTGATGCGTTCGCTGGCAGTCACTAGGCCGTCTGCGTCGAACTGGTTGACCCAGAAATCGGCATCCACATCCAGGTAGTCGACGAAGGTCAGGCTTAGGGTGCCTTCAGCCGGAGAGTGGCCCAGTTGTGCCTGGCCACTGCTCAGGGCGACTTTTACCGGGGTTGGGCCGGCGGCCTGGACCCAGGCCTGGTGCAGGACTACCTCATAGCCGTTGGCGGCCACCAGTTTGGCGGCCTCAGCATTCAATGCAGTGCCGCGCTCGCTGCCGCTGGCAGGCAGTTGTGCGTCGCCGGCCCAGTCATCGGGTACCGGCTGGCTGGCCAGGATCGGCGTGCCGGCCTGGCGGAATAGGATCAGCTCGACCTGATAGTTGCCCGCGGCAAAGACGCTGGGTGCCAGCAGGGTGAGCAGCAGAGGGAGCAAGCGAAGTAAACGCATAAATCAGTCCTTTTTATCTTTGCCGAGTGGCGGTGTCAGGCGCGCTAACAGCGCCTCCAAGGTATTGAAACGGTCTTCCGGGCGCTCCATCGGCACCTGGAATTTGAACTGGGTGGCGCCTTCGAACTTGTAGCGATTCGGTTGGCCCTGGATCAGCTTGATCAAGGTCAGCGGTTCGACGCAGGTGTCGCTGGCAAATTCCAGGCGGCCGCCTTGCGGGCCGGCGTCGATCTTCTTGATGCCGAGCTTTTCCGCCTGCAGCTTCAGCAGGGTCAGGCGCACCAGGTTTTTGCTCGGCTCGGGCAGCAGGCCGAAGCGGTCGATCATCTCCACCTGCAGGTCCTTCAGTGCCTCTTCGTCGGCGGCCGAGGCGATGCGTTTGTACAGCATCAGGCGGGCGTGCACATCCGGCAGGTAATCGTCGGGGATCAGTGCCGGCACGCGCAGGTTGATCTCTGGGCCGCCGCCCAGCGGTTGGTCGAGGTTCGGTTGTTCGCCCTTGCGGATCGATTTGACCGCGCGTTCGAGCATTTCCATATACAGGGTGAAACCGACCGCTTGAATCTGCCCGCTTTGGCCGTC
>NKIE01000516.1 GCA_002256055.1 Pseudomonas sp. PGPPP3
CGCCCATCGCTGTCGTGTGTATTACGAAGACACCGATGCCGGCGGTATCGTTTATTACGTCAATTACCTCAAGTTTATGGAGCGGGCTCGCACCGAGCGCCTGCGGACGTTGGGCTTTGCCCAGTCGCAGATGGCCGGTGAGGGCCTGTTGTTCGTTGTGCATTCTGCCGAGGCGCGTTACCACGCCCCGGCACGACTGGACGACGAGTTGCTGATCAGTGCCGATGTAAGTGAATTAAACCGTGCCAGCCTGCGTTTTCATCAGCAGGTCAGGCGGGCAACGGACAATGCGCTGCTCTGTGAAGGGCGGTTCCTGGTGGCCTGTGTGGGCGCCGATAGTTTGAAACCCCGGGCGATTCCGGTGGCCTTGCGTACGGCGTTTGCCGGCCTCTGTCACCCCGATCAGCCCCGTGCAGGAGAGTAAGCGTGGAAGCCAACGCCGTTGACCACATGTCGATGTGGAGTCTGATCAGCAACGCCAGTGTGGTGGTGCAGCTGGTGATGTTGATTTTGGTGGCCGCCTCGGTCACTTCTTGGGTGATGATTTTCCAGCGCAGCACCATGCTGCGTGCCGCCAAGCGGGCGCTGGATAACTTTGACGAGCGCTTCTGGTCGGGCATCGACCTGTCCAAGTTGTACCGTCAGGCCGGCAGCAACCCGGACCCGGATTCCGGCGTTGAGCAGATCTTCCGTGCTGGCTTCAAGGAATTCTCCCGTCTGCGTCAGCAGCCCGGTGTCGACCCAGGCGCGGTGATGGACGGTGTGGCCCGTGCCATGCGCGTGGCGATCTCCCGCGAAGAAGAGAAACTTGAGCAAAGCCTGCCGTTTCTCGCGACTGTCGGTTCCACCAGCCCGTATATCGGCCTGTTCGGCACCGTGTGGGGCATCATGAACTCCTTCCGCGGTCTGGCTCAGGTGCAGCAAGCCACCCTGGCCACGGTAGCGCCGGGTATTGCCGAAGCCCTGATTGCTACGGCAATCGGCCTGTTTGCGGCCATCCCGGCCGTAATTGCCTACAACCGCTTTGCCGCCCGCGGCGAAATGATGATCGGCCGCTACTACACCTTTGCCGACGAGTTCCAAGCCATTCTGCACCGCAAGGTTCACACCAGCGATGAGTGAAGTCTCGGTTCTCTGCGGGGGTAAGTTTTAAGCCATGGCCAGAATTCGTCAGAAACGCAAACCCCACGCCGAAATGAACGTGGTGCCCTACATCGACGTGATGTTGGTGCTGCTGGTGATCTTCATGGTCACCGCGCCCATGCTCAATCAGGGCGTCAAGGTCGATCTGCCCAAGGTCTCCAGCGAGGCCTTGCCGCAGGACAACAACTCCCAGGTGCTGACCATTTCCATCAAGGCCGACAAGACCTACTACTGGAACATGGGCACTGAGGTGGATGTTGATACCGCCCAGGATCAGGCCATGACGCTTGAGCAGATGACTAAGGCGGTGACCGCGATCATCAATCAGAGCCGCAGCCAGGGTAAGCCTGTGCAGGTGTTTGTGCGTGCCGACAAATCGGTGGATTACGGCACCGTGATGGGCGCCATGGGCGGTCTACAGCAGGCTGACGTGGGTAACGTCGGGCTGATCACTGAGGCGCCTTGATGCACGGGCAGGCTGAACGCTCCTCCTCGGAAAGTTACTTCTGGCCAATCATCTGGGCAGTGTCTTTTCACGTCCTGATGTTTGCCATGCTGTTTGTCAGCTTTGCCATGACGCCTGAACTGCCGCCGTCGCGGCCGATCGTGCAGGCGACCTTGTATCAGCTCAAGTCGCAAAGCCAGGCCACGGTCCAGACCAATCAGAAAATTGCCGGTGAGGCAAAGAAGACCAAAGCGCCCACCCACGAAACCGAGCAGTTAGAACAAAAAAAGAACGAGCAGGAAAAACTCGAAGTCGCCAAGGCGGCCGAGCAGAAGAAGGCCGAGGAAGTCAAAAAGGCCGCTGAAGCCAAGAAAGCTGATGAGGCTAAGAAGTCGGCTGAGCAGAAAAAGCTCGCCGATGTGGCACTGAAGAAAAAAGCTGAAGAAGAAAAGAAAAAGGCTGCTGCTGAAGAAGAGAAGAAAAAGAAAGCAGCCGAAGACGCGAAGAAGAAAAAAGCCGCGGAAGAGGCCAAAAAGAAGGCCACAGCTGACGCCAAGAAAAAAGCCACGTCCGAAGCGGCCAAGCGTAAGGCCGCAGAGGACAAGAAGGCCCAGGCCCTGGCCGAGTTGCTGTCTGACACGACCGATTACCAGCAGGCAGTGGCCGACACACAAGGTGACCAAGTGGCCGGCAGCCTGGATGATTTGATTGTTAAACTGGTCAGCGACAACTGGACCCGACCGCCTTCTGCCCGTAACGGTATGAGCGTAGAGGTACTGATTGAGATGCTGCCGGATGGCACCATT
>NKIE01000517.1 GCA_002256055.1 Pseudomonas sp. PGPPP3
GGGCGGACTAATAGACATGTAGCGATTGGCTGACGGTGCTACCAGGGCACCGTCAAATCGGCGCAGTACCTCCAAGGCCAGCGGATGCCCGGGTACACGCAGTGCCACGCTATCCTGGCCCGCAGTAATAATCCGCGAAACATGGGCTTGCGCAGGTAGCACCAGCGTAAGTGGACCAGGCCAGAAGGCATTCATCAGTCGTTGGGCTGCCGCGGAAATTTCGCGGGCCCACTCCTGAGCTTGTTCGGCACTGGCCAGATGGATAATCAGAGGATTGCTTGCCGGCCGGCCTTTGAGGGCGAACACTTTGGCCACTGCTTGTTCATCACGCGCATTGGCCGCCAGTCCGTAAACTGTTTCCGTGGGCAGCGCGAGCAGTTCACCGGCCTTAAGTCGGTCACATGCCAGTTGTGGGCAAGTTGTCAGCAGAGGCATAGAAGTACCGAATGGTGGTAGCAGGCAGGCATTTTGCCGAATGAGTGGCATCGACGCAGCCAGAAATACTTTGCAAAATCTGTTTGCTTGAGTGTTGGACTGGGCCTTTGTAGATTGTATTGCGTAACACCGGGCCCCTCTGACGGCTAGCGCCGCCATGTCGGAGTTACAGTTTGTACAACTTCGACTTAGGAGGGGCTCATGGAAGCTCTACAACCGTTTTTTATGGCCGAGTTTCTCGGCACCGCTGTTTGGCTATGGCTGGTGTTCCTCACCGTAGTCATTGCTTTGCTGAGCTTCGACCTCGGCGTCCTGCACCGCGATGATCACGAAATCGGCGTCAAAGAAAGTCTCTGGCTGTCGGCCGGCTATATCAGCGCCGGCTTGCTGTTCGGCCTGTGGGTGTGGGTGCAGAAAGGCGGTGACGCCGGCATGGACTTCTACACCGGCTTTCTGATCGAAAAATCGTTGTCGATGGACAACGTGTTCCTCATGGCGATGATCTTCAGCTTCCTGGCCATCCCGCGTCAGTACCAGCACAAGGTGCTGTTCTGGGGGATTATGGGCGTGATCGTGCTGCGCGCCATCATGATTGGCTTAGGTGCCGCGCTGATCCACGAGTTCAGCTGGATCCTCTACGTGTTTGGTGCGTTCCTTGCCCTCACCGGGGTGAAGATGCTGTTCTCCAAGGTCGATGAGCATCCGAATCTGGAAGACAACGTCCTGGTCAAATGGCTGCGTAGTCACCTGCGCGTCACTGACCGTCTGCATGCGCAGCGCTTCTTCGTGCGCCAACCGGATGCCTCGGGCAAGAACGTGTTGTGGATTACCCCACTGTTCCTGGCCCTGATCCTCATCGAGTGTGCTGACCTGGTGTTCGCCATCGACAGCGTGCCGGCGATCTTCGCCATCACCCAGGACCCGTTCATCGTCTACACCTCGAACATCTTCGCCATTCTCGGCCTGCGTGCCCTGTACTTCGCCCTGGCCGCGCTGATCCATCGCTTCGCCTACCTGAAATACGCGCTGGCTCTGGTGCTGGTGTTTATCGGTGCGAAGATTTTCCTGGTCGGCATCATCGGCAAGATTCCTCCGGTGATTTCCCTGAGCGTGACCTTGGGTCTGTTGATCGGTGGCGTACTGCTGTCGCTGTACAAAACGCGTAATCAAGGCCCGCTGCTGGATGAACAGGCAGCCAAATAACAACCGTGCGGCGCGGCTCAGCGGAGCGGCGCCGCTCACCCGAATGTGGAGAGAACGGATGAAAACTTTGCAATTGCTGACGTTGTCAGCGCTGTTGGGCGGCGTGACCCTGGGCTTGACTGGTTGCGACATGGCTGAGCAGGCCGGTCGTGAGTTGGCCGCCAAGGCCGAAGAAAGCGCCAAGCAGATGGCTCAGGAAACCCTCAAGGAGTCGGTGGATACCCTCAACGAGAAGGTTGATGAGGCGCAAAAATCTGCCGAAACCTGGATCGGCAAACCGCCACCAGCGAGCAACGAAAAGGTCCCAGAAGAGAACTCGGCAGCGGAACCCTCTGCTGCACCGGGCAGCAGCACGACTGAGACCTAACGGCAACAGGCCCTAGTGCGGGCCCTGCTGACGGGCGCGGTATTCGCCGGGCGTTAGCCCCGTCCACTGGCGGAAGGCGCGGAAGAACACGCTGGGCTCCGAGTAGCCGAGCAGCAGCGCAATTTCCGTAGCGGCTAGCTGACCATCGCGCAGGTAGCGTTCGGCCAGTTGCCGACGGGTATCGTTGAGCAACTGCTGATAGCTGCTGCCCTCGTCGGCCAGGCGCCGTTGCAGGGTGCGTTCACTGAGGTGGAGGGTCTGGGCCAATTGACTGCGATCTGGCTCGCCCTGGCTGAGCTGGGCACTGAGCAAACTCACCACCCGGGCACTCAGGCTCTCGCTGGGCAACCGCGCCTGCCAGGCTTCGGAATGTTCACGCAGG
>NKIE01000518.1 GCA_002256055.1 Pseudomonas sp. PGPPP3
CCGATGTTGCCTTCCTGAATCAGGTCGAGGAACTGCAGGCCGCGGTTGGTGTACTTTTTGGCGATCGAGATCACCAGACGCAAGTTGGCTTCAACCATCTCTTTCTTCGCGCGGCGGGCCTTGGCCTCACCGATCGACATGCGACGGTTGATGTCTTTGATTTCGCCGATGGTCAGGCTGCATTCGGCTTCCAGGGCGATCAGCTTTTGCTGGCAACGCTGGATGTCCGGTTGCACGCGACCGATTGCTTCGGCGTACTTGCTTTTGCCTTTGGCCAGAGCGTCGCTCCAGCTTTCGTCGATTTCATTGCCTGGGAACAGGCGCAGGAAGTCGGCGCGTGGCATGCGTGCGTCACGCACACACAGTTGCATGATGGCGCGTTCTTGGGCGCGGATGCGCTCCAGGGCGCTGCGCACCTTGACCACCAGTACGTCGAATTGCTTCGGTACCAGTTTGATCGGCATGAACAGCTCGGCCAGGGCCAGCAGTTCAGCAACAGCTTGCTTGCTGCCGCGACCGTGCTTTTTCAGGGCCTTTTTGGTTTTTTCCAGCTGCTCGGCAACGGCGCCGAAGCGCTGGCGGGCGATCTCTGGATCGGGGCCGGTTTCGACCTCGTCTTCTTCCTCGGCGCCTTCTTTATCTTCTTCGTCATCGGCTTTATCCGCCACTGGGGCGATTTCGATAACGGGCTCGGCTTCGGGCGGCGGCGGAATGCCGTCATCCGGGTCGATATAGCCGCTGAAGACGTCGGTCAGGCGACCGGCTTCGGTGGTGACGCGGGTGTACTCGGCCAGGATGCCGTCAACGGTGCCTGGGAAGTGGGCGATAGCGCCCATCACTTCGCGGATACCTTCCTCGATGCGTTTGGCGATTTCGATCTCGCCTTCGCGGGTGAGGAGCTCCACGGTGCCCATTTCACGCATGTACATGCGCACTGGGTCAGTGGTGCGGCCAATGTCGGTTTCTACGGCGGCCAGTGCGGCAGCAGCTTCTTCGGCAGCAGCTTCGTCGGTATCAGCTTCGGCCAGGAGCAGGGCATCGGCATCCGGAGCGGTTTCGAATACGTTGATGCCCATGTCGTTGATCATGCGGATGATGTCTTCGACCTGTTCCGGATCGGAGATCTCTTCCGGCAGGTGGTCGTTGACGTCCGCATAAGTCAGGTAACCCTGCTCACGACCACGGCTGATTAACTCTTTGAGGCGGGACTGTTGTTGCGCTTTTCCGGACATAACACCCTATCCATTGAAGGTCTTGGCGGGCAAAAAACAAGCCGCGGATTATACCCGAGAAAGCCCCTTATGCGCCAGTTGGGGGCGAGGTAATTGCGGCGGTGTTGCGGCTGAGCAGGTTGCGTAGCTGATCTTTTTCTTCAGGGCTCAGTTCACTTTGACGGGCTTTGAGCAGCAAATGTTCCAAGCTGCGCTCGCGTTGGCGCGCTGCAAGTCTAGTTATAGTGTCGAAAAACTGTTGTTCAAGGCTGTCGGCTGAAATCAGCCATTCCTTCTCGGCCAGGGCCTGCAGTAAGCGGCCTTGCTCGGTTCCGTGCCAGCGCGCAATCAGTTGCAGGCTGCGCAGCTTGGGGTTTTTCTGCAGGGCGCCGAGTAGGGCAACCAGTAGTTGGGCATAGGTGTCGTCTTCGGCAGCGAAGTGGCTGGCGTCCTCAACTTTGTGCGCCAGTGCCGGGTGATGCAGCAGTGTGCGCAGGGCGGTGAGGGTGGGTGATTCGACGCTGACCGGCTTGCGCGGCGCGCGCGGTTGGTCGCTGCGCTCGCCTTTTTTCCAGGGTTTGTCTTTGCTCCAGCTTTTGCTGTCGCCTTTCTTCCAGGTTTTTTGTGGCTCGAAGTCGGCGGCTGGCGGTTCGATGTAGTGGGCGTAGTCGGCAATGTCGCCATAATCCGGCGGGCTGTCGTGCTGGTCTGTGCTGATGTTGCCGTAGTCTGGGTAGTCGGGCGCGGCACTGGGTTGGCTGGCGGGCGCGCTGCGGCTTGCCGGGCTGGCGCTGTTGTCGCTGCTGAGGCCGGTTATTTCGCTCAGGCGCTGGCGCATCAGTGTGCGCAGGTTGGCGCCGGGGATCTTGTCGATCAGCGGGGCAGCCAGGGTCATCAGGTGAGCTTTGCCTTCCAGGGAGCGCGGGTCGGCTTCCTGGGTCAGTTGCTGGAAGAAGTAATCGGCCAGTGGCTGGGCTTGCTGGGTGATGCGGGCGCGGAAGGCGTCTGTGCCTTCGGCGCGCACCAGGGTGTCGGGGTCTTCGCCTTCGGGCAGAAACAAGAAGCGTGCGCGGCGACCATCTTGCAAGCTGGGTAGGGTCGCTTCGAGAGCGCGCCAGGCGGCTGTGCGTCCGGCTGAGTCTCCGTCAAAACAGACCAGCACGC
>NKIE01000519.1 GCA_002256055.1 Pseudomonas sp. PGPPP3
CGTGAAGCGGGCCGCTGGTTGATTCTGCGTGTGCGTTTCGCCTTGGCTCGCGCCGGCGCTTTGCGTCTGGATTACGGTCCGTTGCGTCAGCGGCTGGCCGAGCAGGGCGTTAGCGAGCCGACCGCCAGTGATGTCAGTCGGGCCATTTGCAGTATTCGCAGCGAAAAGCTGCCTGATCCTGCTGTGCTCGGCAATGCCGGGAGTTTTTTTAAAAACCCGTTGGTGTCCGCTGCACTGGCGGAGCATTTACGTACTGAGCATGCTGATTTGGTGGCGTATCCGCAGGCTGATGGTCAGGTGAAGTTGGCTGCTGGTTGGTTGATCGAGAAGGCTGGCTGGAAGGGCTTTCGCGATGGCGATGCGGGTGTTCACCGTCAACAAGCGTTGGTGTTGGTGAATTACGGTGCGGCGACGGGCGCTCAGCTGTTGGTGTTGGCTCGGCGTATCCAGGCCGACATACAGGCGCGGTTTGGCGTCTCGTTAGAGATCGAGCCGAATATCTTGTGATGTTTGGAGGCTGATGCGCTTGCATTGGCCATGTAGAGAATTGATTGCTGCATCGCACAGATTAAAAGACGCCAATAAAAAAGGGGATGCATTTAGCATCCCCTTTTTTATTGCTGGACTACATCAGGCGAGGGGTTTCACTTCCTCGGCCTGTTGTACTTCAGCTGCGCTGGCCGTGTTGGCCTCAGCTTCTACTGCGGTTTCAGCGGCCGGAGCGGTCTCAACGACTGCAGCGGGTTCGCTGTAGACGTTGGCGCTGGTTGGCGCTTCAACAGCGGCTACAACTTCGGCTTCAGGTGCTGCGGCTACTTCGATGCTGGCGACAGGGGCCTGGGCGGCCTCTTGTGCCAGGCGTTCGGCTTCGCGTTGACGACGACGAACTTCACGTGGGTCGTTGGGCGCGCGGCCGCCGGCAATTACCGGTGCAACAACTTCAACGGCCACTTCGGCCACGACCGCTGCCTCAGGCACTGCTTCAGCAGCAACCTCCACGGTTTCAGCTTCTACAGCTGGGGCCGCCTCAACGATCACTTCGCTTACGCTTGCAGCGGCTTGTTCTGCAGGTGCAGGTTCAGCGACAGCAGCAGGGCTTGGCTCGGCAACTACGGCAACAGCTTCTTCGTTGTGGCTGGTAACTGCCTGAGCGGCGGTTTCAGCGGCAACTTCGGTAGCGGCTTGGCTGTCGCTGATGATTTCGCTGGCAGTGACCGCTACTGCAGTCGCTACGGCAACATCAGCCACTGGCCGTTCTTGAGCAGGCTGTTCGGCCGACTCTTCGGTGCCTTCTTCGCTGCCTTCGATCACGTTGCCATTGGCATCGCTTTGACGCTCGCGACGATTGCTGCGGCGACGCTGACCACGGGAACGGCGACGGGGGCGATCGCCACCTTCACTGTTGTCCTGGCCATCATCTTGCAGTTGCTCTTCGCTGTTCAGTACTTCTTCGTCTTCGCTGACCTTCTCGGCGCGCGGTTGACGCTCTTCACGCGGTGCGCGTGGTTGACGTTCTTCCCGTGGCGGACGAGCAGGGCGTTCTTCGCGAACCACTTCCTGGCCTTGTGCATCCAGCGGCTCACGCAGTTCACGCGGCTGACGCTCTTCGCGTGGCTTGCGCTCTTCACGAGGCTCGCGCGGCGGACGCGACTGACGCACTTCCTGCGGCTCGCGAACTTCTACCACTTCACGTGGTTGACGCTCTTCACGCGGCTGGCGCGGTTGGCGCTCTTCACGGGGTTCGCGTGGTTCACGGGCGGCGCGTTCTTCACGAGGCTGACGCTCTTCGCGCGGCTTGCGCTCTTCGTCGCGACCGCCACGACCACCACGGCCGCGAGTTTGCTGGCGACCGTTACGGCGCTGCTCTTCGCTGCGCGGTGCGCGTTCGATGGTTGGGTTTTCGATTACCAGTGCCGGCGCTTCTTCTTTGCTGGCGAACAGGCTGACCAGCGACTTGACCAGGCCTTTGAACAGGCTTGGCTCGCTGCTGGCGGCATGGGCAACAGGCGCAGCCGGTGCCTCGGTGATCGGTGCTGGAGCCGGGGCGGCGGTGCGTTCCGGAGCGGTCTTCACGGCAGCTTCCTGGCGGGCCAGGGTGCGGGTGGCGGCAGCCGGTTGGGCTTCTTCCACTTCGACGGTGGTCATTTCATAGCTGGACAGCGGGGTCTGCAGATCCGGGCTGTCGTCGCGCAGGCGCTGCACTTCGAAGTGCGGCGTTTCCAGGTGATCGTTTGGCAGGATCACGATGCGTGCACGGGTGCGCAGTTCGATCTTGGTGATCGAGTTGCGTTTTTCGTTGAGCAGGAAGGCGGCGACCGGAATTGGCACTTGGGCGCGAACTTCGGCGGTGCG
>NKIE01000520.1 GCA_002256055.1 Pseudomonas sp. PGPPP3
GTTTTCTGTCGGTGCTGGAAGACAGCGGCAGTGTTGGCCCAGGAACGGGCTGGCAACCGGCCCATCGCCTGTTGGTCGATGCCCGTGGCACGCCGCTGGCGGCGTTGCCGGGCTATGTAAAGCAGCACTCCTATGGCGAGTATGTCTTCGATATGGCCTGGGCTGAAGCTTGCGCGCGGGCGGGGATCGACTACTACCCCAAGCTGCTGACCGCGGTGCCCTTTACTCCGGTCACGGGTGCCCGTCTGCTGGGCGATGGTACGTTGCTCAGTCCGCTGCTCGATGAGATCAGTGCCGGTTTGCCTGAGCAGGGCCTGTCGAGCTGGCATGTGAACTTCACCGATGCCGCGGCCGATCAGTTGCTGCGCGGTCGTGAGGGTTGGCTGGAACGCCTGGGCTGCCAGTTCCTCTGGCACAACCGCGGTTATCGGGATTTTGCCGAATTTCTCGATCAACTCACCTCGCGCAAACGTAAGCAACTGCGCAAGGAGCGCGAGCAGGTGGCGGGGCAGGGCATTGAGTTTGAGTGGTGCGAGGGCCGGCAACTCAGCGAGCCGGAGAGGGATTTCGCCTGCTACGCCAACACCTATCACGTGCGCGGCCGCCAGCCGTATCTAACGCGGAGGTTTTTCAGCTTATTGGTCGAGCGAATGCCGGAGACGATTCGTGTGGTGCTGGCTCGGCAGCGCGGTCGTGCGGTGGCCATGGCTTTCAGCCTGCAGGCCGGCGACACCTTGTATGGTCGCTACTGGGGCTGCCTGGGCGATTTCGACCGCCTGCACTTTGAAACCTGTTTTTATCAAGGCATCGACTATGCAATTAACCAGGGTTTACAGCGCTTCGACGCTGGCGCCCAGGGCGAGCACAAACTGATTCGCGGTTTTGAACCGCAGCTCACCCGTTCCTGGCATTACCTGTGTCATCCGGGCTTGCGCGCCGCTGTGGCGGACTTTCTCCAGCAGGAGCGCGCTGGCGTACAGCTGTATGCCCAGCAGGCGCGCGAACTGCTGCCTTACCGGCAAGCAGAGTAGAGCTCACGCAGTGCTAGCGGTGGTTGAAAAAGGATTTGTCATAAAGGAGTCATAGCCCTGTCACGAAACTCGGGCAATTTTGCAGGCCTATGTCTTCTAACGCTGGAGTTGCTGAGTCTATGAAATCGTTCGTTATCAAACCGCTGTCGATTGCCCTGCTGGCCGCCACCTTGGCAGCGTGCAGCATGAATGCTCCGGCCCCGTCAGCGAGTGCCGCTAAGGCCGCGGAAGCAGCGCTGAATAACGATGACTGGTACCAGGTCTGGACCGAGAGCGAAGCGGTGATCTTTGATGATCGGGCTGTTTACGTCGACTACCTGAAAACCGGTAAAGCCCCCTACATGAAGGACCTTGGCACCAAGGATAACTTTGGTCGTTCCATCATTCTCGGCTTGCGTGCCGAGGATAAGGGTAAAGATATAAACACCCTGACAGCCAAACGTTTTCTCGACGTCAACCTGCCGCCGGCGACCGATTTTTATGGCGAAATCCGCCAGGACAACAAGATTTTCGTCTTCAAACGCTATGGCGATATGAAGGACACCATGGCCTTGGGTGCGCCGATTTTCAGTTACATGGAGTTGGGTGGCGGCCCTAATGGCGAGCGTCTGGTCTTCGCCTTGATCAAGGAAGAGAAAAAGCCCGAGGACTTGATCAAAAAGTTTCACACGCTGAATCGTTGAGGCTGATGGGGTAACCGTTAGCAGCAAAAAGCCCGCTAACCGATATGTCGGTTAGCGGGCTTTTCTGTTTTTAGGTTGCGGTGTTTACAGGCGCTTGGCGTCGATGATCAGGATCGCTTCGCGCGGTACATCACGGGCACCGGTGGGCATGGCCGAGATGCGGTCGACCACGTCCATGCCTTTGACCACGTGGGCGAATACGGCGTAGCCGAAGTCGCGCTGGCCGTTGTCGAGGAAGTCGTTGTTGGTGCTGTTGATAAAGAACTGGCTGGTGGCCGAGTCAACCGCCGAGGTGCGAGCCATGGCCAGCGAGCCGCGCACGTTGCGCAGGCCGTTATCGGCTTCGTTCTTGATCGGTGGTTGGGTGGCTTTCTGCTGCATGTCCGGGGTGAAGCCACCACCTTGCACCATGAAGTTGGGGATCACGCGGTGGAAGATGGTGCCGTTGTAGTAGCCGCTGTCTACATAGGCGAGAAAGTTCTTCACGCTGATCGGCGCCTTATCGGCCTCCAACTCGATTTCAATCGCACCCTGGCTGGTGTTGAGCAGCACATGGGGCTTGTCGGCGGCCAGCAGGTTAGCGCTGAGCAGCAGGGTGCCGGCGGCAAGGGCGAGGGTTTTC
>NKIE01000521.1 GCA_002256055.1 Pseudomonas sp. PGPPP3
CTCTGCGTCTACAACAGCTTGGTATTTTGTATTATCAGTGTGTGCATTGACATATTGCAGATTGGCTTGTAGTAGCCCCCAGTCAGCAATGTCTGCGTTACTCAATTGAGTGGTTATAAATGCTGTTGTGTCCGAGTTGGTGGCGTAAGAAGTAAGGGCGTTTAGCTGTTCAAGTCCGCTTAGTGCGCCGACAATCAAGTTGTTTAGCTGCGTGCGAGCGTCGGTCTCGGTTGCATGCTCAGCAATGTAGGGGTCAACTTTAAGGATGGTTTCAATTGCAGCTTGCTTAATGTTGATGTCGTTATTGGTCTGCAGCAATTGTTCCTGTTTAGATGTGTAGCCAACACTTGCTTGGTAGCTGGCAAGTGCTGTGCGGGCGCTGCTCTCTGCGAGGGTTAGCGAGTCAATTTGTCCGCGCTTGGTATCTATCTGCGTCTGAATAGCTGCGGCTGCAGTGCCACTCAAGCTTACGCTGCTTACATCAACCAGGTTGCTTTCCGTAACAGTCGTGTAGGTTGTCGGCTTGGTATAAACGTTTGTGTCACGTACGACATAGAAGCGGTCTATGGTTTCTTCGTTTAGCGGGTGGCCACGATAGCCGGAGCCAATTGAAACTGTGAAGTAGGTTTTACCGCCACGCTCCTTAATTAAAGCCACGTCAGGCTGGTTGTAGAAGCGGCGATTATTTTGTGCAGTGGTGCCGCCAAAGTTGGCGACTCGTCCGCCAGTAGCAAAGTTTGTGGCGGTTGTGTTGGCTTGGTTGATGTCAAAGCGGAATATTTGTCCGCGAGTGTCGGCGGTAAAGATCGTATCGATCAGGCCGTCGCCGGAAATGTCTACCAGCGCCGGATCGGCAGGCATGCTATTGGTCATGGTGCTCAACTGTAGGTTGGCAGCTGCCGTTTCGCCCGAAACTGGAGCAGGGCCAGCCATCCACAGGCGCTCGCCAGTATTTGCGTCAGCAATATACAAGGCGTTGCCGTAGGTATCATTACTTGGCGTGTTTGGGGTGTCATCGTCTTGGTTGGCGTCGTAGCCGCCGGTGAAGATCAGGACGTCTTTAGTGTCACCATTCCATTTGACTTTGCTGACTTTAATAAGCGGTGCCTGTAGTTCCACCTTTGATTGCCCACTTCAACTTTGGCTGGATTGTGCTGGGAGCACCAGAGGAGTCCGGGCTTACATCCAGAGCATAGTAGTTCCGGCCACCTCGGCCCATACCGGCATAGAGTAGTACTTGTGAAACAGGGCGGAGTTTTGTTGTGGCGTCAACTGCGCCGTAGCTGACTTTTAGCCCGAACTGTCCATCGATACCATATTTTTTGTTGGTGCTGCCTTTAGGGTCGTCGTAGTAAGCCTTAAGGTTCGGCAGGATTTCTTTAGGGATAAAGACAAATAGCTCATCGCCTGTAGCTGGGTTGATCGCGCCTATATGACCTTCGTTGGTGCCATAAAACAAGACCATGCTGTCTTGATTGGTTCCGGCGGCAACTCGGGCAAGGTCTTCATCGCTAACATAAGCGACTACTTTAGGCGCGTTGTGCAAAACGTCCGCAATTTGCAGGCGTGCGGTACTAGTTGTAGGGTTTGTGCCGCGAGCCCAACTGAGCAAATTTGTTTTGTAAGCATCAGTCATTACGGAGTCACCCAGCATTGCTTTGGTAACTGCGGTGTTGCTGTCGCTTAAGATATTGCTGTTGCCTGTAGTAAGGTTTACGGAGGTTGTCATGCCGGAACCTGCCAAGCGATCAGTGCCTGTGTAGGTGTAAATCTTCCGAGTGCTCGGCACGGTTAATTTGCTAGCGGCACCGCCGCGCTCGGCATTCTTGCCGTCGGCAGACGGACTCCAGTAACTCTGTGCGCTGTCATTGAAAAAACCTGTTGTAGTATCGACAGCATTGTTGCCAAGTGCGTCGGTGACAATCAGGTCACCAGTAGTGCTGTCTGTAATGGCTTTATATTTTTTAATGTTGCCAACCCAGCGAGCCCCGTCGGCGGGTCGAAATAATGCATAGAACAAATCGTTGCGATAACCAAAGTTACTGTAGGCGCTTACGGAAACTGTTGGGGTTGTAAAGGTTGTGTTTTCGGCGAGAATATCAACGACGATTGACTTAAGTGCAGTGACAAGGCCGGAGGTGTTGCCGGTTGTGAAGAACTTGCCGCCGCCATAGTCTGCAGTGTCCTGCAATAATTGCGAGTTTCCGATATTGCCGAAGCCCACCGTGTAAGTGTTGATGTATTGTTTGCCAGCCGCAGGGGAGTTGTCCTGATTGGCAATGTATTCAGAAAGTCCTGGCATCCAGCAGCCATCAAGAGGTGCCCCGTCTGTAG
>NKIE01000522.1 GCA_002256055.1 Pseudomonas sp. PGPPP3
TGGCAACATCAAGCCTGATCAGCTGCCGGCTGAGTTGTTCGAAGAGCAAGCCAAACGTCGCGTTGTGCTGGGTCTGATCGTGGCCGAAGTGGTCAAGCAGTTCGATATCAAGCCTGATGAAGCTCGCGTACGTGAGATGATTCAAGAGATGGCTTCTGCCTATCAAGAGCCTGAGCAGGTCGTGGCCTGGTACTACAAAAACGACCAGCAACTGAACGAAGTGCGTTCGGTTGTGCTGGAAGACCAAGTTGTAGATACTGTTCTGCAGAAGGCTAATGTGACTGACAAGCCGGTCTCTTACGAGGAAGCGGTCAAGCCGGCTGAAGCTGCACAAGCCGCCTGATTTCTTCGCTTTGTTCGAGTAACCATAAGCCAGCCATCGTGCTGGCTTATGTGTCTTTGAGACATGACTATTAGGGAGCGAGCGCAGCACATGTCCCGTAATTCTTATATGCAAGCCTCTGAAATTCAGGCCGCTGGCGGCCTGGTGCCGATGGTGGTTGAACAGTCTGCCCGCGGTGAGCGCGCCTACGACATCTATTCGCGACTGCTGAAAGAGCGCGTGATCTTCTTGGTTGGCCCGGTAGAGGACTACATGGCTAACCTGGTGGTCGCCCAGTTGCTGTTCCTTGAAGCGGAAAACCCGGACAAGGACATTCATCTGTATATCAACTCGCCGGGCGGCTCGGTGACTGCGGGCATGTCGATCTACGACACCATGCAGTTCATCAAACCTGACGTGTCGACCATCTGTATTGGTCAGGCTTGCAGCATGGGTGCCTTGCTGCTGGTCGGCGGCGCCGCCGGTAAGCGTTATTGCCTGCCGCATTCGCGCATGATGATTCACCAGCCGTTGGGCGGCTTCCAGGGTCAGGCCTCGGACTTCGAGATCCACGCCAAGGAAATTCTGACCATTCGTGATCGCCTGAATCGGATCATGGCTGCTCACACCGGTCAGCCGCTGGATGTAATTGCTCGCGACACTGATCGTGACAATTTCATGAGCGCCGACGAAGGTGTCGCTTACGGCCTTATCGATAAAGTGATCAGCAAGCGCGAATTGGCGAGCTGAATCACCCGGTAATTTGCGATCGAGCCATGCTCGGTCGCTGTGGCAGGCTTGAAAAAGCCTGCATTTGCCCTCATCTTGTGTTGCAAGCCTACCGGATTGGATTGATCGAATGACTGATACCCGCAACGGCGAGGACAACGGCAAATTGCTTTATTGCTCCTTCTGCGGCAAAAGCCAGCATGAAGTGCGCAAGTTGATTGCCGGCCCCTCGGTCTTTATCTGCGACGAATGCGTCGACCTGTGCAATGACATCATCCGCGAGGAGGTGCAGGAAGCCCAGGCCGAAAGCAGTGCGCACAAACTCCCGGCGCCCAAGGAAATCAGCACCATCCTCGATCAGTATGTGATTGGTCAGGAGCGGGCTAAGAAAGTCTTGGCGGTGGCCGTCTACAACCACTACAAACGCTTGAATCAGCGCGACAAGAAAGACGATGTCGAGCTGGGCAAGAGCAACATTTTGCTCATTGGTCCCACTGGCTCGGGTAAAACCTTGCTGGCTGAGACACTGGCGCGCCTGCTTAATGTGCCATTTACCATCGCGGATGCCACCACCCTGACCGAAGCTGGTTATGTGGGGGAGGATGTCGAGAACATCATTCAGAAGCTGCTGCAGAAGTGCGATTACGATGTTGAGAAGGCCCAGATGGGTATTGTCTACATCGATGAAATCGACAAGATTTCGCGCAAGTCTGACAACCCATCAATTACCCGCGATGTTTCGGGTGAGGGTGTGCAGCAGGCATTGCTGAAGCTGATCGAAGGTACTGTGGCGTCTGTGCCTCCGCAAGGCGGCCGCAAGCATCCCCAGCAGGAGTTTCTGCAGGTGGATACGCGCAACATCCTGTTCATTTGTGGCGGTGCGTTTTCAGGGTTGGAAAAGGTTATCCAGGGGCGCTCAGCTCGTGGTGGTATCGGTTTCAATGCTGAGGTGCGTAGCACTGACTTGGGCAAGAAAGTTGGTGAGTCACTGCGTGGCGTAGAGCCGGATGATCTGGTCAAGTTTGGCTTGATTCCCGAGTTCGTTGGTCGCTTGCCAGTGATCGCGACGTTGGACGAGCTGGATGAGGCTGCCTTGATGCAAATCCTCACCGAACCAAAGAACGCCTTGACCAAGCAGTACGGCAAGCTGTTCGAGATGGAAGGTGTGGATCTGGAGTTTCGTCCAGATGCGCTCAAAGCAGTGGCTCAGCGTGCCCTTGAACGTAAAACAGGCGCGCGCGGTTTGCGTTCGATTCTCGAGGGTGTACTGCTCGACACCATG
>NKIE01000523.1 GCA_002256055.1 Pseudomonas sp. PGPPP3
CTGATCAAAGTGCATGACCGCGCCAGGCCGACCCAGCTCAACCAGTTCCAGCAGCTCAACTCGGCGATCATCCAGGGCTTCCCGACCGTGAGCATGGGCGATGCCATCGAGACCGTGCGGCAGATCGCCACTGAAGAGGCGCCCCCGGGCTTTGCCTTCGACTATGCCGGCGCCTCGCGCCAGTACGTGCAGGAAGGCAGCGCCCTGTATGTCACCTTTGGCCTGGCGCTGGCGTTGATCTTCCTGGTGCTGGCGGCGCAGTTCGAGAGCTTCCGCGACCCGCTGGTGATTCTGGTGACCGTGCCACTGTCGATCTGCGGTGCGCTGATCCCGCTGTTCCTCGGTTTCTCCAGCATGAACATCTACACCCAGGTCGGCCTGGTGACCTTGATTGGCCTGATCACCAAGCACGGCATCCTGATCGTCGAGTTCGCCAACCAGTTGCGCCGCGACAAAGGCCTGGGGCCGCGTGCAGCGGTCGAAGAAGCGGCGGCCATTCGCCTGCGTCCGGTACTGATGACCACCGCCGCGATGGTCTTCGGCATGCTGCCGCTGATCCTCGCCAGCGGCGCCGGCGCGGTCAGCCGTTTCGACATCGGCCTGGTGATCGCTACCGGCATGTCTGTCGGCACCCTGTTCACCCTGTTCGTACTGCCCTGCGTGTACAGCGTGCTGGCCAAGCCAAACCTCGACGGTGCGGCAGCGACCCAGAGCGCGCACACCTAAGCAGCCCGCGCAAAAAAAGGCCCCGTTCAGCGACAAACTGGACGGGGCCTTTTGTTTTGGCGTGAAACTCAGTCGCGGCGCGAAGGCGACAACAGCTCAATTTTGTAGCCGTCCGGATCTTCGACAAACGCCAGGATGCTGCTGCCGTGTTGCATCGGCCCGGCTTCGCGGGTGATCTTGCCGCCGCGGGCACGGATGTCCTCACAGGCCTTGTACACGTCGGCCACTTCCAGGGCGATATGGCCGTAGCCGCTGCCCAGTGCGTACTCGCTTACGCCCCAGTTGTGGGTCAACTCGATCACGCTGTTGTGCGCCTCGTCGCCGTAGCCGACAAAGGCCAGGGTGAACTTGCCGTCCGGGTAGTCGTTGCGGCGCAGCAGGGTCATGCCCAGCACCTCGGTGTAAAAGGCGATGGATTTGTCCAAGTCGCCGACGCGCAGCATGGTGTGCAAAATTCGCATGGTGATTCCCTCAGCGATAAATCAGTGGCGCATTGTGAACCGCCAGGCTTGTCAGGCCAAGCAGCAGCGGGCCTACGACCAACGGCGCGCTACCGCCCTTGCCTATCGGCCTGTGACAGGAAAGACTGCGCGCCTCTGGCGCCGACCGCTTGGCAGCGCACCCTTCAGGAAACACCTGCATGTCACACAAGCTCGTTTTAGCCATGACCCTGGTCATGCTCGGCGGTTGCGCCCACTCCGGCGCAGAGCCCGACAAGAACGCTACAGCCAAACGCTGGTGGCCATTCGGCAGCACAACCCAGGCCACCGCCAGCCAGCACCTAGCAACACCCAAACCCGATCAGAAATGGCTGGATGACTACGAGCCACGCCTGCGCGAAGCCCTGCAAGGCAGCGGCTTCGACATCGAGCGTCGCCAGAACGTGTTGCTGGTAACCATGCCGGTACAGGGCAGCTTCAACCCGGACCGGCCGCAACTGCTGCTGCCGGCCAAACTCGGCCCGCTAACGCGCATGGCCAAACTCGCCGAGCAGGACCCGCAAGGTGCGGCCGTGCTGATCCTCGGTCACGCCGACAGCACTGGCAAACTGGACTTGAACCGGCAAATCAGCGAACAGCGGGCTCAGGCGGTTGGCGGCATCTTCCGTCTCAGCGGCTTCGAGCGTGACCGCATGCGCCTCAAAGGTGTGGGTTCAGACATGCCACGCGCCGCCAACGACAGCCCTGAGGGCCGAGCCCTGAATCGCCGGGTGGAAATCCTGCTGGCGCCCAAGGCCAACCTGGTAGCCCTGCTGCAGCAGTACCTGCGCCCGCCGACCCCAGCCAAACTGGCCAGCAGCAAACCCTAAACCCTGCAGACAAAAAAACGCCCCGCAAAAGCGAGGCGTTTTTTCTACCGGCAGCCGTTAGAACAACTTACGGCCTTTACCAGCAGCGATACGCATGCGCAGCGCGTTGAGCTTGATAAAGCCCGCCGCGTCGGCCTGGTTGTAAGCACCGCCGTCTTCTTCGAAGGTGGCGATGTTGGCATCGAACAACGAGTCGTCGGACTTACGCCCGGTGACGATGACGTTACCCTTGTACAGCTTCAGGCGCACAACGCCGTTCACATGCGCCTGGGAGGCGTCGAGCATCTGTTGCAGCA